>JBDQKN010000101.1:0-7452 GCA_040263235.1 Ilumatobacteraceae bacterium | reverse complement strand
GGCTCCGGATCACCTGACGGTGGCGATGAGCCACCAATGGTTCGGGTTGATCCCATCGAAGTGCCGCCACACAGCACCAGGAGGAACCGGTTGTGCCGAATCGCCTGTCCAGATCGCGATGGAGTCGAGCCGGCCCTCAAGCGCTGTGAGCACCTGTCCGGGAGAGATCCGACTGACCTGCCAAGCCAGACGTGTGACAACTCGCTGCTGGGACAGCCACTCGCCAACCCGAGGAAGCCTGAATGCGGCGCGGATCGCCGTTCCGAGAGGAAGCAGCAGTGGGTCGAGTCGCGACGGCCCCCGAAAATTCAGCGCAAGAGTGCCCCCCTCGCGGGTCACCCGAGCAGCCTCGGTCACGAGGTGAAGTGCGTCAGATGGCGCGCAGTGCTGGAGGGTGATGTAACTGAAGGCCACGTCAACCGAATCATCGGCAAGATCGAGACTGCGACCATCGGCAACCTCAAGGGTGTGGAGCCGTTCGGCCCGACCGTGACGCGCAACCGTCTCGTGGCAGCGTTCGAGGAATCCGATGTCGAGGTCAGCGGCGATGACATGGCCGAACTCGCGGGTGAACGCAGCGGTCATGCGGCCGATGCCCGATCCGATCTCAATCAGGGTCCGAGACAGGTTCTCCTCGGTCCTCAGCCCAAAGGCCTCGAGGTACGCGGGCACCTCGTCGTCGCCACTCGCGACGAACTCGGCGAGGGTGAGATGGTCGCCGGTGGCATTGTTAAACACCCACCCGGTCTCGCGCACGACATCGTCGCCACTCAGGTGACGCTCGGAGACCCGGCCCGCCACCTTCCAAGGAATCAGTTGCGAACGTCGGGGCATAGAGCCCGATTCTGTCACTTCCGGTCGGGGAGAGGGGCGGAGTACGCCTGTCCCGAGTCGAGGCCGAACGCCGTGTGGAGGCAACGAGCCGCCTTCTCGAGGTCGGTGGAAGCGATGACCACCGAGATTCGGATCGTCGAGGTGGAGATCATCTGGATGTTCACCTCGTTGTCGGCCAGGGTGCGGAACATCGCAGCCGCGACGCCAGGGGAGGTCTTCATGCCGGCACCGACAAGCGACACTTTGGCGATGTCGTTGTCGTGGGTCACGCCGGAGGCCTGCATTTGATCGGCTACCTCCGCCACGATTCCTTCGGCGACCTTCATATCGGCGATCGGCACCGTGAACGAAATATCCGTGCGACCCTCCGTCGACGTGTTCTGCACGATCATGTCAACGTTGACGTTGGCAGCAGCAAGCGATTCGAACAGCGCAGCCGAAATGCCCGGACGATCGGGGACACCGAGCACCGTGACCTTGGCTTCGCTCGAGTCGGTGACGACGCCGGAGATGATCGGATCTTCCATGGACGGCTCCTCGGATGTGACCCACGTGCCGGGCTCCCAGGTGAAGCTGGAACGCACGTGGAGTGGGACATGATGGTTACGGGCGAATTCAACCGAGCGCAAGGCGAGCACTTTCGAACCGGCGCCGGCCATCTCAAGCATCTCGTCGAAGTTGATGTGAGCCAGTTTGTGAGCCTGAGGCACGATCCGTGGATCCGCCGAGAACACTCCGGTCACGTCGGTGTAGATCTCGCAGGCGTCAGCCCCAAGGGCTGCCGCTATCGCCACGGCGGTGGTGTCGGAACCGCCGCGACCAAGGGTGGTGATTTCTTTGGCCGTCGAAACTCCTTGAAAGCCGGCGACCACACAGACACGGTCCTCGTCGAGGGCTTCGCGAAGTCGGTCGCCGCGAACCTCAAGGATCTTGGCTTTGCCATGAGCGGTGTCGGTAATGATCCCGACCTGGCTTCCGGTGAAGCTCATCGCCTCGACCCCGCGATCGGCAAGTGCCATGCAGAGCAGCGACATCGACACCCGTTCACCAGTGGTCAGCAGCATGTCCATCTCACGTCCCGGTTGGATCGATGAGACGTCATTTGCGAGCTTGATCAGGTTGTCGGTCGACTTGCCCATCGCTGAGACAACCACCACCACTCGGGCGCCGTGACGCTTCGTGAAGGCGACATGATCCGCGACCGCTCGAATGCGCTCTGGATCGGCTACCGAGGTGCCGCCGTATTTCTGGACAATAAGGGCCACGAGGCCGAGAGCCTACGGCGCAGTCTCGGCGGCACCCACGGTGAGCGACACCACCTCGAACTCGAGCAGCGATGCCCCGGTGGCAACCGGGTGCTGCGGTTTGGCCTCACCGTGACCGTCCTCGGTGTGGGTCTCCCGGTGTTGGTGGGCAAATGCCTGGCCACTTCGCCAGTCCTGAAAGGCCTCTTCGCTCTCCCATCGGGTCACCACGAAATAGCGGTCATCTCCAGCCACCGGGCGAAGCAGCATGAACTCCTCGAATCCAGGTTGCTGATCCACTGAGCCGGCACGAGCCGCGAACCGCGCCTCGAGTTCGGCTCCGGACCCAGGTGGGACCTCAATGGCGTTGATCTTTACGACGGACATGGGGTCATCGTCGCATACCCGATGCGGGAGGTCACACTGGGGCTTTGACAGAATGTCAATGTGTCGATCGCCAAGGGGAGCCGTGTTGCGTTCATCGTGAACGGTTCGTCTGTCGATGTCGCCGCTGATCACCCTCACTTGTTGTCTGCGCTTCGCGAGGAACTCGACATCACCTCCCCAAAGGACGGCTGCTCGCCGTCGGGTCAATGCGGGTGCTGCACAGTGCTCGTCGATGGCCGTGCGGTGGTCGCGTGTCAGCAATCGGTCGGGTCGATCGCCGGCAAGGAGGTGGTGACCCTCGAGGGCCTTCCCTCCGAAGAGCGAGACCGCTTCGCCGACGCATTCGCAACCTGCGGTGGCCTGCAATGCGGTTTCTGCATCCCCGGAATCGTTATGCGGGCGCATCATCAGATAGCCAAGAAGGGCACCTCCTTGACACGGGAGTCAATGGCCCCGCATCTCGGCGCACATCTCTGTCGGTGCACCGGGTACGTGAAGATCCTCGACGCCATCGAAGCCGTCGCCCATGAGCAGACAGTCGCACCACCATCCTTGGCTGCCACGATCGGCGGGCGGGGAGCCAAGTACGAGGCGGCCGCACTGACGCTTGGAGATCGCGGCTACGTCGACGACATCCGGGTTCCCGGAATGCTGCATGCAGCGCTGCGGCTTACCGACCACGCTCGAGCTGACGTCACATCAATCGATGTGGCTGAGGCACTCGCCGCTCCGGGCGTCGAAGCGGTGCTGACTGCCGCCGACATACCAGGTGAGTTACGAACCGGACTGATTCACAAGGACTGGCCGGTCATGATCCCCATCGGGGGCACCACCTCGTTCGGGGGTGACGTCATCGCCGTCATCGTGGCCGACACCCGTGAACATGCCCGCTCAGCGGCCGACCTCGTTGCCGTCGGGTACGAGGTGCTTGAACCGGTGACCGACCCACGTGCCGCACTCGCTGATGGGGCTGCCATCGCCGTGTGGGGCACTGACACGAATGTGCTGTCCACCTCCACGTACCGACGGTCAGCCGATGGTGTTGATGACGATCTCGATGCCGTCTTCGCATCGAGTGCACATGTGATTAGTGAGACCTTCACCACCCAACGCATCGAGCACGCATTTCTCGAGCCCGAGTCGACGGTGGCCGTGCCATCGGGTGCCGACAGCAATCGTCGCCTCCACGTCTACTCGGGCGGTCAGGGTGTGTGGGACGACCGCAACGACATTGCTGCCGTCCTCGGACTTGACCGTGACCGCGTCACCGTCGAACTGGTGTCGAACGGCGGTGCCTTCGGCGGCAAAGAGGATCTGTCGAACCAGGCACACGCCGCTCTTGCCGCATGGGTGCTCGACCGACCGGTCAAGTGCACGCTCAGTCGACCCGAGAGTTTCCGGATGCATGCCAAGCGCCACCCGATCCAGCTCGAGATGCAGGCCGGATGCGACGAGGAGGGCGTCCTGACCGGACTACGAGTTCGAGCGGTTGGCGATTCCGGTGCCTATGCGAGTGTGGGCATGAAAGTGTTGGAACGGGCGGCTGGGCATGCCGCCGGCCCCTACCGGTGGCAGGCGATCGATGTTGAGGCGATCGCAGTCCGCACCAACAATCCGGTCTGCGGAGCGTTCCGAGGCTTCGGTGCTAATCAGGCCCAGTTCGCTACCGAGGGGATGATCGACCGGCTCGCCGAGGCGGCAGGGATCGACCCGTGGGAGATACGTCGCCGAAATGTGATCTCGCCCGGCGACGTCTGGGGCCCCGGTCAGGTGATGGATGATGGCGCAGGAGGTGCCCTCGCCTGCCTCGAAGCGATCCACCCCGACTGGGACGCCGCTCGATCAGCAGGCCGCTCGGTCGGACTGGCGATCGGAATGAAGAACTCCGGTCTCGGCAATGGCTTCCGGGAGGTGAGCGGCGCCATCGTTCGATTCCGGTCAGATGGCACGATCGAGGTGCGTCATGGGTGGACCGAGATGGGTCAGGGGGTTCACACCGTCGCCCTTCAGGTTGCCGCCGAGGAACTCGGGGTAGATCCCGATCGCATCGAGGTGATCGTCGACACCACCCACGAACTCGGCTTCGGCCAGACCACCGGTAGCCGAGGCACCCTCATGACAGCGGGGTCGGTTCGTGCTGCCTGTGAGGCTGCTCTCGCGGCCGGGTGCGAACTCGACATGGATCATCACGGCGAATACGTGGTCGACTGGACTCAGAAGCTCGGTGACCCGTCCGAACCCAACCCCACGATCCACTCGTGTTTTTCCTACGCCGCCCAGATGGTCGTCCTCGACGACGAAGGCGAAGTCGACATGGTGCTGGCGGTGCACGACGTGGGACGGGCCGTGAACCCGCTGTTAGTCGAAGGCCAGGTCGAAGGATCGGTCCACATGGGTCTCGGCTATGCACTCACTGAGTCGTTCCCCGCCGATGAGCGAGGAATGCCGACCGCAGACACTCTTCGCCAGTTGGGGATCATTCGGCCAAAGGACATGCCACAGATCGAGGTACGTCTCGTTGAGGTACCCCAGCCTCGATCGCCGTACGGCATCAAGGGTGTGGGCGAGATCGGGTTGGTGCCCACCGCTCCAGCTGTAGCGGCAGCCCTCCATGCCCACGATGGCCAACGGCGCCATACGCTTCCGATGCGGCCTCGGTAGTCAGTTCACACAGCGTTCACAATTGAGACACGGCTCGGAAACGGCCCCCTGACATCGTTTTACCGCCCCTACAAACAATCAAAATCGAAAGGGTCCCCCTGTGGCGTACCAAGCGGAATACATCTGGATCGACGGTCACGAGCCGACACCCATGTTGCGGTCGAAGACCAAGATCCTCGACGACGAGGTCACCGAACCCCCCATCTGGGGTTTTGACGGTTCCTCAACCGAGCAGGCCACGGGCGACAAGTCCGACTGCGTTCTGCGTCCGGTCTTCCAGTGCCCCGACCCACTGCGCGGCGGCCGCAACATCTTGGTGATGTGCGAGGTGCTCTTGGCCTCGAACATGCGGGCCCACCCGACGAACACCCGCGCCGCTTGCGCCCGTGTCGAGAAGAAGTACAGCGCCGACGCGATGATCTTCGGCCTCGAGCAGGAGTACACAATGTTGCGGACCGACGGCACCCCACTTGGGTTCCCTGCCGGCGGTGGACTTCCCGGACCGCAGGGCCCGTACTACTGCGGAGTCGGCACCGGCCGAGTCATCGGTCGCGACATCGTCGAGGAGCACACGCAGGCCTGCATCGACGCTGGGCTATCAATTTCAGGGACCAACGCCGAAGTCATGCCCGGACAGTGGGAGTACCAGATCGGGCCCCTCGGTCCGACCACTGTTGGTGACCAGATGTACATCTCGCGCTGGCTGCTGCATCGCATCGCCGAGGATTACGACGTAGTGATCAGTTTCGACGCCAAGCCCATGAAGGGCGACTGGAACGGTGCGGGGTGCCACACGAACTTCTCCACCGTGGCCATGCGAGAGGGTTACAAAGCCATCATCGATGCCTGTGAGGCCATTGGCAAGAACTACATGGAGCTCGTCACGAACTACGGCGATGCGATCGAAGATCGCCTCACCGGCCAGCATGAGACCGCACCGTGGAACAAGTTCAGCTACGGCGTGTCTGATCGCGGCGCTTCGATCCGTATCCCGTGGCAGGTCGAGAAGGACGGCAAGGGCTACGCCGAGGATCGTCGTCCCAACGCCAACTGCGATCCCTACACAGTCGCCCGTCTCATCACCGACACGGTGTGCACGGCTGCTGCCAAGGGCTCGAAGAAGCGCTGACCAATAAACGACTCAACCCCCCACTGAGAAGAGGGTTCCGCTTCAGCGGGACCCTCTTCTCTCACTTTGCTGCCACACTTATGCCGCCGGAGGAGAGATCATGCGCGACCAACAGTGCGATTACGTCCTGAAGACCGCCACAGAACGCGGAGTTCGCATGGTGCGACTCTGGTTCACCGATGTGCTCGGCAATCTGAAGAGTTTCGCGATCAGTCAGAACGAACTCGAGAATGCCCTGAGCGATGGCATGACCTTCGACGGGTCGTCAATCGACGGCTTCTCTCGGGTTCAAGAGTCCGATGTTCTGGCGATCCCCGACCCTGACACGTTCCAGATCCTTCCGTGGGGCGACAAGTCCTCCACCGAGGCTCGGGTGTTCTGCGATATTCATCATCTCGATGGCAACCCCTTCGATGGTGATCCCCGACAGGTGTTACGTCGCCAGGTCCAGTCGCTTCGCTCTGACGGACTCAGCTTCTACATCGCTCCCGACATCGAGTTCTTCTACTTTGCTCCACCAGTGGCAGGTGAGCGTCCAGAACCTCTCGATGCCGGCGGCTACTTCGACCTCACGACGCGCGATGCAACCGGCGACCTGCGCAAGCAGACGATCCGAACGCTCGAGCAACTTGGAATCCCCGTCGAGTACTCATTCCACGAGGACTCCCCCTCCCAGCAGGAAATCGACCTTCGGCATGATGATGCGCTGATCATGGCCGATGCCGTCATGACGTTCCGGTTGGTCGTTCGCGAGGTGGCAGCTCAACACGGGGTGTACGCCACCTTCATGCCTAAGCCCCTCGAGGGGGTCCAAGGGTCGGGGATGCACACCCACATGTCGTTGTTCCGGGGGGACGAGAACGCCTTCTACGACCCTGACGACCCGTACAACCTGTCGCCGCTTGCCAAGTCGTTCATGGCAGGCCTCCTCCGTCATGCCGCCGAGATCACCGCCATCACCAACCCGACGGTGAACTCGTACAAGCGGCTTGTGCCGGGATTCGAGGCGCCAGTCCACGTGTCGTGGGCGCGAAACAATCGCTCCGGACTGATTCGGGTTCCGATTCCCAAACGCGGTAATCCCAATGCGACTCGCCTTGAGTACCGATCACCTGATCCGAGCTGCAATCCCTATCTCTCCTTTGCAATGATGCTCGCTGCCGGAATGCGAGGTGTTCGCGAGGGCTATGAACTGCC
>JBDQKN010000100.1:0-7469 GCA_040263235.1 Ilumatobacteraceae bacterium | reverse complement strand
GTGCACTAGCACCACGGTGAGCAATGACAAGAGTCACGACGGCAAGATAACCCGACGGGCACCTGCCACCGGGAACCCATCTCTCAATGAGATAGGGCATCCGCATCACTGGCAGGTGAACTCCAAATGAACCCTTGCGCACGACTCGGTCCGCACCTAGCGTCTGAACGCCGGGTGCGTACAGATGTACCGGACACCCGTCCCCCTATCGGCGATCAACCCCCAAGGAGTCACAGTGACGATGACCGGCAGCACCGATGCGCTCTCCATGGCCGACGATTCATGGCGAGACTCTGCCCTCTGTCGGAACACCGACCCCGAACTGTTCTTCCCGATCGGCACGACGGGCTATGCCGTCATCGCCGTAGACGAGGCAAAGCGAGTCTGCGATGAGTGCATCGTGACCGATGCTTGTCTCGACTACGCACTTGCCACCAACCAGGATTCAGGTATCTGGGGTGGGCTCTCCGAGGAGGAGCGCCGGGACATCCGTCGCCGTCGTGCCGCTGAGGCGCGAGCGGCACGCACCGCTTCCTGACTCAGCTTCCGCGACGCAGGGCCTCCTCAGCGCGACGCACCAAACGCTCTCGTTCCCGTTGATCGAGCGGACGCGGCGTAGTGACCTCGATCTCGATCTCACCGGTCTCTGGTTGATGAGATTCGATATCGCTCAGGAAGATCACCTCGGTCAGCCCTGCCGTGCCGGCGAGATCGCGCACCGTCGACGACACCGCTTCGCTGTCCACCCGATCGTCAACCCGAAGGCGCAGAACGGTCGATGACGGCTCCTGCGACATATTCCGGACCAAATTCAGCGTCGTGTTCGGAACATGGACCGAACCACGGGAGTCTCGAATACGCGTCGTGAACAGCCCGATGTGTTCCACCACGCCGTCGAAGCTGGTGCCGACAGGGCTCTCCCACTCAACTCGGTCAGCCACGCCATAACGATCCTCGAAATGAACGAGCAGTCCGGTGAGGTAATCGTTGACCTTATGTTGACCACCGATGGCCATCGCTGCACCAATGAACCCAGCGGATGACAAGAAGAAGGCTGCGTCGATCTCAAGCACATGGAAAACGATGATGAGAGCGATGATCCAAACAACCACCGAAACGAGGTGGTTCAAGATCCGGGATGCGGCGTCGACGCGCTGCCGTCGACGTTGTTCGCGCAAGCTCGATGACTCTTCGCCCGTTCGCCCCGACCGGACCCGCCACGGCCCTGACTCACGCCGCACCGCACGGTCGGCCAGGTGGCGCACCACCCGACGAAGTACGAGGCCCGTGAGCCGCGTGAAGAGCCAGGTTGCCACGACGACCGCAGCGGCGATGAGCCATTTCTCCATAGTGGAAGTGTGCCAGAGGATCTGGCCCGATGTCGGCGGATCAATCCTCGTCGAGTATCGGCACGCTCAGAGACACCACCGTGCCCCTTTGTGGACCGTCGCAGCTCAGCCCAACCGAGGTCAAGTCATCGGCTGTTGCAGGTTCGATAGAGATCGCTCCGGCCAATTCCGTGGTGACCAAGGTTCGAACGATCGACAGACCGAGACCGGTCGCCTGTTCCAGATCGAAGCCGGTTGCCACTCCTCGGCCGTTGTCGACCACTCGGATCGCCAGTTGGTCATCGTGAGACAGATTGACCACAACGTCGCCTCCCGCACCGCCGTCACCGAAGGCATGCTCAACTGCGTTCTGGAGAAGTTCGGTGAGCACCACCGACAAGGGGGTGGCAATCCGGGCCGGGATGCGCCCACCGTCGCCCATGACCGTGAACCGAACTGGTCGGTCAGGTGACTGCAACCCCTCCTCGGCAAGACGTACCAAGGGTCGCACGATCTCGAGGAATGTCACATCATCACCTGGCTCCCGAGACAGCGCCTCGTGTACGAGTGCGATGGTGCGGATTCGCCGCACCGACTCGCCGACAGCGGCAACGGCTTCTGGGTGGGTTAGCCGACGGGATTGAAGCCTCAGCAACGACGAAATGGTCTGGAGGTTGTTCTTCACCCGGTGGTGAATCTCGCGAATCGTCGCATCTTTGGACAGGAGCAACCGGTCACGACGGCGCAACTCGGTGACGTCGCGCACCAGTAGCACCGCACCTTAAACCGAACCACCCTCAACGAATGGCACACACCGGCAAAGCAGCGTCGTGTCAGTTCCCTGTTCGAACTCCTCGATCACCGGCACAGCCCGCTCGAATGCCTGCCGAACTGGGCCATCGTGAAACCCGAGCTCAGAGAGGCGCATACCGACCGGGCCCGTCTGGATACCAACACGGTGCAGGGCCGACGTCGCATTCGGTGACACGTACTGCACACAGGCATCACCGTCGAGGTACATCACGCCGTCACCAACCCGCGGCGCCGAACTCGAGTCACCGACTCGGGATGCCGAGGGGAATGCCCCAGCCGCGATCATCTCCACGAAATGGTCAAAAATCGTCGTGTAGACCCGTTCGAGTTCACCGGGCCGACGCCCCGTCTGCTCGATCCACTCCTTGGTGAGAACCGCGATGATTTGGCCTTCGTGACGCACGGGTATCGCCAGCATCCGAGACTCGTCAGCAAGTTCCTCAACACGCACATCGGCCTCGACCGGAACGCCCAGGGAACTGCATTGCTCAAGGACCGGCACTTCGGTTTCGTTCGCAGCAGTGCCGACGAAGTCGGTGGTGAAGATCGTCTGGCCGGTGACTGGTCTCACCTGACCGATGGTCAGCCATCGGTCATCGTGGGTCCGTGTGTACAACAAGAGATCAGAGAAACAGAAGTCGGCGAGCATGCCCCACTCGGAAACCAATCGATTGAGGTGCGCGATCTGGTCGCGCTCCAGTGCGGTATGGGCTCGTGCGGACTCGGTGAGGGTCGACATCGTCCACGAGTCTGCCTGACGCGCACCCTCCGTGACGGGCACCATCCTCACCGATGACTACGCTGAACCCATGAGCAAGGCAGCGTTCCGCAGTTTCGAGGAGGCAACCGCCGACGACTGGGCGATCATCAAGGGAGAACTCCCGGTGACCCAGGCACTGGCTGCCGCCAACATCATCGATCAATTGGTAATGCTTGAGCGCGACGACGGGGGGTTCCCCGTGAATCGTCTGGAACACTCGCTCCAAACCGCCACGAGAGCTATGGAAGATGGCCGTGACGATGAGTATGTGTTGTGTTCGCTACTTCATGACATTGGCGACACCCTTGCGCCGATGAACCATCCCGACATTGCGGCCGGAATCCTGAAACCGTTCGTGTCGGAAGCCAACCACTGGATGGTCGCCCACCACGGAATTTTCCAGGGCTACTACTTCTGGCACTACATCGGCATGGATCGCAACGCCCGTGAGCCCTTCCGCAGCTCCCCCTACTTCGAGTACACCGAGGAGTTCTGCGCCAAATACGACCAGGCGGCGTTCGACCCCTCGTATGTGTCGGCACCTCTCGAGACGTTCGTGCCGCTCATCGAACGGTTCTTTGTGCCTCAGACGCCGGCTGCGACCGAGGCATACACCGCAGTCAGATAAGAACCGTGGTCGAAGCTGATCGGATGGTCGACCGGATGACCGGTTCGGCGGATCTCGCGAACACGCTTTCCTGACCCTCGCGCCCCTTCGGCGACCGCAGTCGCCAACTGATCGGCGTCGACTCGGCTTGAACATGAGGCTTGCACGAGGGTGCCGCCATTGGCTGTAACGGCCAGACCGGCTCGCACAAGTCGGCGATACGAGGCGAGTGCCCGCGGAACAGCAGCCTCATTGTGAGCAAACGACGGCGGGTCGATGATCACCAGATCGAACTCGTGGCCCCGTTGGGCCAACTGTCCGAGGACCTCGAATGCGTCGCCGCATTCACTGGTGACCTCACAACGTGCGACCGCAGCGATATGCCGGTTGTGACCCAGATTGCGTCGAGCAGTGTCGAGAGCGGGCTGCGAGATATCAACCATGTGCACGCTCGTCGCCCCGCCAGCCGCAGCCGCGACGCTGAACCCTCCCGTCGATGAGAACATGTCAAGGACGTGGGCCCCCTGCGCCATCGATCTCACGAGCGCATGATTGTCGCGCTGGTCGAGGAAGTGCCCGGTCTTGTGTCCGGAGATGACATCAGCTTCCATCACCAGGCCACGCTCGGTGAATCGGATCGGCTGATCGGGTAGAGATCCAACGAGAACTTCGCCGTCGACCCGGTCGCTCGCTGCCTTGACTCGCCGGGATAGTCGCAGCACTACTCGCTCGGGCAATCCGATGTCGACCAGTGCCGCAACGATCTGATCGAGATGGGGAAACCAGGCGGCTGTGTAGAGCTTGACCACCAACGTGTCGCCGTAGCGATCGACGATCAACCCCGGCAGACCATCGTTCTCTCCGTGTACCCAACGCCATCCGGTGGTGTCGGGGTCGTCGATCAGCCCTCGACGACGATCGAGGGCTGCCATCAAGCGGCGTGCCCACAGGTCGGGGCCCACATCGATACTGCCGCCGGCATGCAACATCTTCACCCGAATCGGCGAATCAGGATCCCAGAGGCCAACCCCAGCCACCCGACGGCGGTCGTCAAAAACAATCGCTATCGACCCCGATGGAAGGTCATCGGGACGGACCGAGGTGATCGAGCCGTCAAAAAGCCAGGGGTCGCCTGACCTCACCGCCCTCAAACCAGCAGGAGAGACACGAACGGCTACACGCCGCCCGATCTCGGCGTCAGCCACCGAAGCCGATTCGTCGTTCCTCGGGAGATCCGAGTTCGACATAGGCGATCTTCGCCGCCGGCACCGCGACCTGACGACCACGTCGGTCATCAAGCCAGAGGACATCTGAGGCACCTGAAAGTACGGCGTCAACTCTGGACCGGAGCTCGTCCCGTCCGGAATCGTCAATCTCGACGGTGATCTCACGGGGGGCTTGGGTCACTCCGATGCGCACGTCCACACCACAACGGTACCGGCTCAAGTGCGAAGCAAGGTGCCGAGCCGCACACCAGCGACACGCAGGCCGACCACGGCCATGACGAGCAGGTACGCACAGTGGCCGAGAATTCCCCAGTCGGCTGTGCCAAGCGCGGCATCACGAACGAGGGCAACACCGTGGTAGAGCGGACTCAGTTGCACCACCCATGCCCAATCTCCATACGCCGAGACCGGATAGAACGTCGCAGAGAACAGAAACAAGGGGAGAGTCGCTGCCGGTATGAACTCGAAATCGCTCCACCCACGCATGTAGGTGGTGACCGCCATTCCCATCGCTGCGAACGCGAGGCCGACGAGTAGACATGCAGGGACCGCCAGCAAGATCCACGGCGTTGCAGCCATTCCGAGAGCAACGATGCATACGAGGAACGCAACCGAATAGAGCAGGCCGCGCAACAAAGCCCACATGATCTCGCCAGCAGCGACTTCCGAGGGTCCGAGCGGAGTGGCCAGAACGGTGTCGTACAGCTTTGCGTGCTTCAGTTTGTAGAAGATGTTCATCGTCGAGTCGTAAACGGCCCCGTTCATGGCGGCACTCGCCATGAGGGCGGGGGCGACAAATTCGGCGTATCCGATCGAGGCTCCGTCAACGTTCACCTCGCCGATGAGCGCCCCGAATCCGATTCGGATCGACAGAAGGTAAAAGAGCGGCTCGAAAAACCCGCTCGCGATGATGATCCATGTCCGGCGATACACCATGACTGACCGTTCCACCATTCGGCTCGACCGCCGAAGCGCACCTGGCAGGGCTGGTAACACACGAAGCACAGCACTCATCGCCGGATCCGCCGATCGAACGCCAACCGGCATGCCAAGTAGCCAACACCAACCCACAGTGTTGTGACCCCGAGGTGGATCACAGTGTCGAGAGCACTCACTGGCCCGACGGTGAGGTCCCGACAGAGCTGCACCCCATGCCACAGTGGCGTCACCCAAGCAATGGGTTGCAACGCACCGGGTAACGATTCGATCGGGTAGAACGCACCACCGAAGAGGAACAACGGGGTGATGACGAACCGCTGAATCGGCGGAAACGACGACTCGTCCTCCCGGGTTGCCGTCCATGCCGCGATCGGAACGGCAAAGGCCAATCCCGTCGGGATCGATGCTGCCATCGCTATCGGGACCCCCCACCCTCTCGTCGAGGGGATGATCAACAGGGCTAGACCCACACCGAGCGAGCCGATGATCAGTCGTGTGATCCACCAGAGCATCAACCCGTGAACGACCGCCCTCGGGTCAACCGGAGTTGCCGCCACCCCTTCAAACGTCCGACGCCACTTGAACCCATCGAGCACGGGATACGTCGCTTCAAATGACCCTGCCATCATGGCGGTCGTAGCGAGGAGGGCTGGCGCCAAGAACTGCAGGTACGTGAGACCTCCAAGACTTGCCGTTGATCCGGCTCGATCGTCGACGAGAGCGCCGACACCAAGCCCCATTCCCAACAGGAAGATGATCGGCTGGGTCATACTCAACGCAACGGCGGTACGCCAAGCACGCCACACGCTCATCAACTGGCCTTCCCAGACCCGAAGTGCTAACGGTGTGCTCACTGGTTCAACCGGTCAGTCCGACAGTGTCCTACCCGTGAGGCGCAAGAACACATCCTCAAGGGAGCTGCGGCGCACGAGTGACCCAACAGGATGCACTCCAGCTGAGCGGAGGCGCGCTAGGGCGGCATCGCCGTCTGGGGTGTACACGAGAACGCGGTCTGGGAGTTCTTCAATCCGGACACCAAGATCACCAACATGACCGCCCACGCCAATGCGGTCGGCCGGCGATAGACGGAGTTCCAGCACCTCTCTGGTGGCATGTTCATCTATCAGCCCACGAGGAGTTCCCTCGGCCACGATTACCCCATGGTCCATCACCACGAGTCGGTCGCAAAGCTGTTCTGCCTCGTCCATATAGTGGGTGGTCAGCACGAGGGTGACTCCCTGCTCTTTCAACTGGTAGAGCCGTTCCCACAGCACGTGACGGGCCTGTGGGTCAAGCCCGGTGGTCGGCTCGTCGAGAAGCAGCAGTTCCGGTCGATTCATGAGGCTTCGGGCGATCGTGAGACGACGCTTCATCCCCCCCGATAGCGGCTCGACCCGTGACCGGGCGCGGTCGGCCAGTTTCACGAAATCGAGGAGGTCGCGAGCTCGGGCCCTGCACTCAGCGCGGGGAAGGTCGAAGTATCTGCCGTAGATGACAAGGTTCTCCTCAACGGTGAGCTCCTGGTCGAGGTTGTCGGTCTGTGGCACAACGCCCATCCGAGAACGAATGGCAGAGCCGTGGGTGGCCGGATCCATGTCGAAGATGCGAAGCGCCCCACCGCTCGCCGGAGACACCGACGAGATCATCCGCATCAAGGATGATTTGCCTGCACCGTTCGGCCCGAGAAATCCAAAGCACTCGCCCCGAAACACCTCGAAGTCGATACCTCGAACCGCCTCAAATGACCCAAATGACTTGCAGAGTCCGGATGCACTAACGACGGGGCCGCTGCTCGG
>JBDQKN010000099.1:0-7527 GCA_040263235.1 Ilumatobacteraceae bacterium | reverse complement strand
GAGGCACTGCGCGAGGCAGGTGAGGGTTCGGCGATATCACTCGGCACGGTTGCCACGGATGCCGATGGCAATTTCGCCATGGACGACCTGCCGGGTGGAACGTATCGCCTGGCGGTCTCGGCGGATGGGTATGCCGAGACAGTTGGGGAGTCATTCGTGGTGGTGCCGGGCACCGAACTTGAGGTTGACGACACGGTGCTGGCGGGGAATGGGGCCACGATTGTTCTCAGTGTCGTAACTGATGACCCCGGGGCACTCGGAGTCGATCGTGATGTACTCGTAGAGACGGTGAGTGTGGAAGACCGCGGCGCCACCAGTTCGTTCAGCGTCAGCGCTGATGCTCAAGGTCGGGTTGAGGTCCGCATCGGTGACCTCCCGGCGCCGTCGACCCAACGCATCACCATCACGGCCCAGGGTCACGCGCCCAGGGTGGTCGACGTTTCACTGAGGGCAGGATCGGTTGTTGAGTTCCCGCTTGTCACCCTGGCTGCGGAGGCGGGCGCAATCTCAGGCAGGGTGATCGATACGGCTGCCGTGCCTCTCGGTGGTGTGGTCGTTCGGGCTACGAGTGGTGCTTTCGTCGCAACCGCTGTCACCGATTCCGTGACGGGTTCCTACACCTTGACCGGTCTGCGGTCGGCTCGCACCTATGTAGTTGAGTTCTCGGCCGATGGCTATGCCCCCCAGACCGTGGCCGTCGATGTTGGGGCCGGAGAGACGGTGACAGAGGTCAACGGTTCGTTGATCGGTTCAGTTGGTTCGCTCACGGGTGTTATTTCCTCGGCTGACGGCGCACCGATCCGATCGGCTCGGGTGACGGTTCGTGGGGCTGACACAGTTGTCACCACGGCGACCCTTACGTCGATCTCAGTCGACGGGGGGCCTGGGTCCTATCGGGTGTCGGGATTGCCGGTTCCCGGTTCGTACACGGTCACTGTTGATGCCGATGGTTTCACGTCTCGTACCGAGGCGGTCACCTTTGTGGTGGCCAGCTCGGATACCACTCTCGATATTCAGCTGGTCGTTTCCACTGCGGCCATACGAGGCACGGTGACCGCCGGTGGCGTTGCCGTTGGGGGAGCAACCGTGCGAATTGACGATGGCCGCACCACCCGGACGGTGATCTCGGCGTCGAGCCCTGCGGGGGCATTTACCTTCGCTGACCTCACCCCCGGGTCGTACACGCTCTCGGCGACGGCCGGTGGTTATGCGGAACAGATTCTCTTGGTGCGGGTGGAGGGCGGGGCGAGCGTCGACGTCGATCTCAACCTGGTTATCTCCACAGGTGGGGCGGACTGATGTTCATCTCTCTCCGACCGGCCGAGGTAGAGGTCGTTGCTGGGTCCTCAGCGGTAATTGAGGTCACGGTATTGGACCCTGATGGGGGATCGCTCGAGGGACTCTCCGTCACCTTCGCCGGTGTTGAGCCATCGTGGGTCTCGCGCGTTGATGGGAGCCCGGTTGATGCCCCGTTGGAGGTTAGCGGCGACCGTGCAACGGCCCGGTTTGCACTGTCCGTTCCGGTGGACCATCCGGCGGGCGACCGTTTGATTGCCCTTGGAATTCGAGCATTGACGGGTGGTCGAGGTGCCGCGTTCGAACGTGTACCACTCTCGGTCGTGGAGCGTCCTGGGGTGCGGGTCACCACGGATCCCATAGTTGCCGATGGTCGCGGGCGAGTCACTGTGTCGCTCGTGATCTCGAGTGATTCCACTCGAGATCTCGTTGTTGTACCTATTGGAGAGGATCCCGAGGGCGTAGTCGATTTCGAATTCGACCGGTCTCGGGTGGAGGTGCCTTCCGGTGCTGATCGGTCGGTTGGTGTTCGCCTGCGCGGCGGCAGACCGCTGATTGGGCGGTCGCAGCGACGGGTGGTTCGAGTGGGAGTCGACGCTGGGGACCGAGTTGTGGCCGATCTCGCCGTAGTACGCCGACCGATTCTGCCGATGCCTCTGCTTGCCGGGGTGGTTGGGCTGCTCGGCGTGATGCTCGTGCTCTTGTTCGGCTCGGCCACCTGGTTCGACCGGTCCTCATCCAGTCCTCAGGCTGTCCCCGATGGAGATGTTCTGGAGGTGATTGATCTCGAGCGATCCGGGGCGACGGTCTCTGGTGCCCTTGTCGATTCCGTCGGCGGCGATCCGGTGACGGGATTGACCGTGGAGCTGTTTGAGATCGGTGATCCGCTCGATCCGGTACGTGTTGCTGCAACCGGTGGCGATGGGCGGTACGAACTAGATGGGGTTGGGCCAGGCTCGTACAACCTGCGGGTGAGTGGTCCGGGGTTTGTTACCTCGTGGTTTGGCGATGTCGATCAATTCGATGCGGCGGCATCGATCGAGGTTGCTGCCGAGGATGTCGAACTCGATCCTGTGCGGGTCGCGGGACGTGCCGCTCGAATTCTCGGTCGATTGTCGGGAAGCGACCTCGACGGTCTGGTCGTGACCGCACTCGCGATCGGGGTTGATGTGGCACCGGTGACTGCAACAGTGGAAGGTGGAACCGGAGGTGTCTTCGACCTTGGCGGGCTGGCGGCGCCGGCACGACATCGACTCACGGTCACCCGCGGCGATCGCACACTGACCAGTCTCGAGGTCGATCTCGTCGCTGGCGACGAACGTGGTGACCTGACCATCGTGATTCCGGCGGGTGATGGTGTTATCACCGGACTCGTGACCACTGCGGCAGGTCCACTCGGAGGTGCAACGGTGGTCGTCACCGACGGCACCAACGATGTGGCTACCTCATCGCTTAGCCTCGGCGATATCGGCACGTTCTCCGTCGAGGGACTGGAACTTCCCGGCCGGTACACCGTGTCGGTGATGAGAGACGGTTTTGCATCGGCGCTGACCGCGGTCGACCTGACCGTTGATGGTTCATCTGCGGTTGTCGATGTTGAGCTCATGCCGGCAGCAGGTTCGATTACAGGTCGAGTTGTCGATTCCGATGGTGTCGGGCTTGGTGGAGTCTCGGTTCGAGCCAGTGCCGATGGATATAGCCAGGCAACGGTGTCGGTCGATGGCTCAGCCACGATCGAGGCTGGTCGATTCATCCTGACTGGGCTACCCGCTCCCAGCTCGTTGACGCTCACATTCTCTGCGGACGGTCATCTCACAAGCACCCAACAGGTGAGCCTTGGAGATCCGACGTCTGGGCCGCGCGAGGTAACGGCATCGCTTGAACGGTCGACGGCAACGGTGACCGGAGTGGTGGTCGGGCCCGATGGGGACCCAATTGCTGGTGCCACGTTGGTTCTTTCGGACGGCGTCCGAACGACCACGACGCGCTCAGCACATGAGCCGCTTGGTGGATACGAGTTTGCGCAGGTTGCTCCGGGGTCACACACCATCTCTGTCCGAGTCCCGGGGGCGGCACCGGTCGTCGTGTTGATCGAACCCGCGGCCGGAGAGTCAGTCACCTCTGATATCGGTGTCGGCGTATCGGCGACCGTTGGGGGACGGGTTGTCTCGTCGGCTTCAACGGCTACTGCTGTGCCCGTCGATGGAGCGACCGTGCGACTCATCCCGCTGGCGCGATTTCCGGGCAGTAATGCTGATGCTGTGGCGTCGACTACGACGGGGCCAGATGGAAGATTCACCCTCCGCGGGTTTGATACCCCGGGTGATTACGTCGTGGCCATATCGACGCCGACGGCGCCAGCGGTTGTCGTCGCGTCGGTGACGGTTCGGCCATTGTCGGGGATGGCATCAAACGTTGGTGACGTCGACCTCGCTGGCTGAACAATCAGCGCGACTCGAGGCAGAACGCCTCGTCGGGTCCCTCAACCCAACTGATGCCTTCACCGCAGACCGCTGGGGCGACTCTCACGACGCGCGGCCCGTCGGGTGCGAGCCCATCAGGAAGGGCGATCGCGCGGATGATTGCAAACTTCACGCGGTCGCTCACGTCGATCGGTCGACCCGATGCGAGCGTGGCCGTATCAAGTGCTGTCCGAGTCTGTTTGGCGATGATTCCGTCGATGGTGATGTCGACGCCAAGGTCAGCGAGCACCTGTTGGGCCTCGGTGATTTCGTCGCTGGTCAATGCAGTATCGCCCAGAGCGACGCTGTCGGTGACCGCCAGATCGGCTCCATCACAGGCCGACGGCCGCACGGTGCCATCCGCGCTGGTCGTGACGCAGCTGCCCACGTCCCAGGTTGCGAGGAGAACTGGGGGGAGTGTCGTCGTTGTGGTTGGAGCGTTAGTGGTCGTGGTGATTTCTGCAGTGGTTGTTGTTGCGACTTCGCCACGCGCCTGCCACCAGTCGACGCCGCGTGGGATCAGGATGAAGCCGAGCACGACGATGAGCGAAACCGCCATGACAATTCCGGCAACGATAAGGAGCTTGTTGGAACCTGTGCCGCGGTCGGGGTCATCAAAGGCAACCTCATCGTCATCGGGACCGATCTCAGCACCGTCTGGAACGACGAGTCGCGTGCCCTTTGGTGCCTTAAAACCCTTGGGCAACTTGGCATTGCCGGGGAGCTTGACGTTGCTCAGACCCTTACCTGTGTAGCGACGGCTCTTCGATTCGAGTTTTGCCACAGCGGGCACACGTCGGCGTAGCTCGCGCCTGATCATGTTCCCGACGTTCATGGCCACGGATCAAGTCTCGCATACTTCCTCTTGGTCGACGGGGGCCGCAGGCAGGACGACGGTAACCCGTGAGCCTTTAGCCTCACCCGCCTCGACGGTTAGGTGCCCCTCGAGCCGTTCGAGAAGTTCGCGCACGATGATGAGTCCAAGTCGGTTTCCGTCGGTTCCTCCCTCGAGGATGGCTGCCGGGCCGGGACCGTCGTCATTGATCGATATCCGGGGCGGGTCGTTGGCAACGGTGATCGTCACCGTTGTTCCGGCGGCGCTGTGGCGAAGTGCGTTCGTCATGAGATTGATCACGATCCGCCGTAGCGCACGGATGCGGGTTCGCACGACTGGTCCGGGGCCACCGAGCAACACGATGGGGTGGTCATTAGCCAGTGGCCGGACGAGTTCAATGATCGATTCTGCAAGGTCGGTGAGGTCGGTGAGGGTCTCGGGGTCACCTGCGCCATCGAGAGTTGCGATCTGGGCATCCAGTTCCGTGGCTGCGCGACGTGCTGCGTGGAGCAGACCTTCAATATCTGGATCGGTGTTGTCGTCGATCGCCAGGTCGAGGAACCCGCTGAGGGCATGGAGTGGTGCTCGTAGATCATGTGCGATTCGTCGGTGATCGGCTTCGATTTCCGAGCAGGCGAAATCAGACACGCCGACATCTTGCCTGACACGTGCGGCCTTCGTGTTGTTGGAACGGTGTGAATTGAGTGAGCGGGTGATGGTGACAATCGGCAAGGGTTCGACTCGTGTACAGCCAGTCCCGGCTCCCGCAGGAGCGATCGGTCGGCGCGGTGATCCGCCGTCGGCCAACTCGTGTGGGAACGATGATTGCGGTCGCCCTCGGGGCCGGGACTCTTGCTGCATGCGGCGGCGGTGGAGATATCCGAGCTGAATCAGGTGAGGTCATGATCGCTGGCTCGTGGTCGGTATTCGACCTCCGGGTCGGCGACTGCATCGATGATGCGGGTGCCGAAGGTGACATTGCCGAGGTGGTGGTTGTGCCGTGTGCAGATCCGCACACCCAGGAGGTTTTCGCGACGGTGGAGCACCCCGATGACGCCTATCCGGGCGCATCCGAGGTTGCTGTCTGGGCTGACGCTCAGTGCCTCGGCGAGCTGCAGTCCTCACTCGGCCTCACCCTTGCAGACGGCCTATTCATCTCGTATCTGCTGCCAAGTTTCGACGGGTGGAACAAGAATTCTGACCGCACGGTCGTGTGCGTGCTCGTGTTTCCAACCAGGGGATCGGTGAGCGGGTCCTATGTGGCTGGAGATGCGGTTGAGGTGGTTGTGACCACCACTGAGGCGGCGGCCTAATGGGGATCCTCGTGTCGTCTGGTGCGATGATGATGTGCACGTTCGGTGCGGCACCTAGCACGCTCAATGTTTTGCCGGTCGGAATGGTCAATGCCGGCGGACCGGCAGCAGCCACCATTATGGACAACAAGCCGATGGTGAACATTGCGCCCTTTGGGGTATGCATGTCAATGTCGAATCCGCAGGTGGCCGCGGCCACTGCCGCAGCAATGGGAGTGCTTACGCCAATGCCGTGCATTCCGAACATCCCAGCGCCCTGGGTGCCTGGTGTGCCGACGGTGATGATTGGCGGTAAGCCGGCGCTCAACAACTCGTCGAAGGCAATTTGTGCGTTTGGTGGCTCGATTTCAATATCGGTGCCCGGTCAGTTCACTGTGATGGTGCCATGAACAGGCAGATTACGAGGGCACACGGTGGGCAATTCTTGTTTGTCCGGTGTCCTGAGGTTATTTCTGTGGATGCCTTCCTGATGTATGGTCCTTACTCCCACACGAGTTGGAGGTAACCATGCCGAGTTATTTGACCCCGGGCGTTTACATCGAGGAAGTCCCCTCGGGATCCGCCAGTCTGTCTGCCGGAGCGACCGCTATTGCGGCGTTCGTCGGGTTCACCGAGAAGGCGCCGAAGGACGACCCCACTGATCCAGATGGCCTCAAGCCGCGTCTCGTCACGAACTGGGCTCAGTTTGAGTCGCTGTATGGCGGATTTGTGGCGGGGGCCATGTTGCCGCACTCGGTGTACGGGTGGTTCCTCAACGGTGGATCGGTCTGTTACATCGTTCGAATCCCGCACAACAGGCCATCAGAAGAGCCCGGTCAGATGGCCCTCCCGGCCGCCGACCGCGCCATTGGCCAGGTCCTCGATTTTGAGTCGATCGGCCCGGCCGACGGCATCACCGTCGCCGTCTCGAACGGCACTCCGATCGAGGTCGCCGATGGCGATCCGATTCCGACCTTCGATGTTGAGGTCGTCAAGGATGGCAAGGTCGTTGAGACCTACGAGGGCGTCACCCTCTCTGATGACAACAACGTGGTGACCGCCACAGCGGAGTCTCAGTATGTGAAGGTCGCTACCAAGGTCGACATCACGCCCGACATCGATCTGAACCTGGCACAGCCGAAGCCAGGTCTGTACCCGATCCAGCCTGCGCCCCGCGAACCACTCACCGTCAAGGCGGCGAGCTTCGCTGGCTCGGAGACAGCCCGTAACGGAATCAACGGCCTCGTCATTGCCGATGATGTGACGATGGTGCTGGTTCCCGATTTGGTGACCGCCGCCACTAAGGAAGATGGAACGATCGACCTCGGGATGTGGAAGGCCGTGCAGACCGCGGTCATGAACCACTGTGAGGGTCAGGCCAATCGGATGGCGGTGCTCGATTCGCCCCCCGGCATGTCGGTTCAGCAGATCAAGGAATGGCGTACCGATGTCGCCATGTACGACTCGGCATTCGCCGCCTTCTACTACCCGTGGATCAAGGTGTCGAACCCGGTCCCGACCAACGGCGATGACGAGATCCTCGTGCCGCCTTCTGGGCACATGGCGGGTCTGTGGGCCCGAGTCGACGACACACGCGGAGTCTGGAAGGCCCCGGCGAACGAGATTGTCCGTGGCGCTCTTG
>JBDQKN010000098.1:0-7548 GCA_040263235.1 Ilumatobacteraceae bacterium | reverse complement strand
GCCAGTCGAGCATGGTCAGCGCCAGCGCTGCCGTCTTGGCAACGTCGAAGTTGGCGGTCAACCCCGGATGCGCAATGGCGTCAAGTCGTTCGGCCAGATCGTCATCGTCGGTGGCAACGATGCCGGCAGGAGGTCCGCCAAGGCTCTTGTAGGTGCTCATCGTGAGGAGGTGCGCACCCTCGGCCAGCGGAGCCTTCCACACTCCTCCAGCAAACAGACCACTCATGTGCGCAGCGTCGACAAGAAGTCGGGCACCTACATCATCTGCTACAGACCGGAGCTCGGCGATTGGATGCTCAACAAGGTTGAGACTGCCACCGATAGTGATCAGCGATGGTCGCACCCGTTGTGCCAACTCGGCCACGCCAGCAACGTCAACGGTCATCATCGCTGCATCCACCGGAGCCTCGTAGATCTCAAGCCCAAGCAGACCTGCAGCACCAGCTTGATGGTGGGTGACATGACCGCCGATTGATGCCGGCGGCACGATGACGGCATCTCCGGGCTCGCAGGTGGCGAGAAATGCGTACACGTTCGCAACAGCACCTGAGGCTGTGCGTAGCTCGACGAACCGAGCGTCGAAAACCTGCCTGGTGACCTCATCAGCGAGCAACTCGATCTGTTCGATTGCCTCGAGGCCCGTCTCATATTTCGAACCCGGCCTGCCGAGCGATGGTCGAGTGCCAAGACCCGACGACAACAGCGCTTCAGCGCGCGGGTTCATGACGTTGCTAGCAGGATCCAGATTGAGCGACTCGACATCGTGGATGCGTCGGTTTTCCTCGACGAGATCAACGAGTCGATGGTCGATATCGGCAAGATCCTGAGAACGGCCCATCACCGCATCTTCGCAGACCCGTCAACGGACTCGGCTGGCAGTTTGATCATCAGTGCCCCGAGCGCCACGATCGTTGGAAGGAGAGCAAGCCATCGAGCCGCAGCAGTGAACGACCCCGTCGCCGTGGCCAACAACTCGAAGCCGAGGGGAGCAAGAGCAGTACCGATCACCACCACCGTCATCATTCGACCGCGAAGGGTGCCGAGGCGATCGGTGCCCACCCATCGAACGAGCAGCGCACCTTCACTCGATGCCGTCGCCGCAGTTGCTGAACCGAGCAACGCGCCGAAGGTGACAGCAGCGACCGATCCCTCGATGCGGGTCACCGACAGTGTGGCGATGGCAAGAAGGACCATTGAAGATGCCAGTACCCATCTCCCTGACAAGCGGTCGACCATCCGACCGACACCGAGCGCAACCGCGGCTGCAGCAAGGCTCTGCGGGAGAAAGTTCGCCGCTGCGGCAGTGGCGTCGAGCCCTCGCTCTCCCAATATGGCGATCTGATGGAATGCCAAGGCGGTGGCAACCACGCCATTACAGGTGAAGGCCGTCGCAACGAGCACGAATCCGTTACGACGCAGCGACCACGGTGCTGACGGCACGACAACTCGTTCTCGACGGTCATGACCCTCGGTCTCAGCGACCGCGTCATCAACACTGCGTTCGAGGCGGCCCACCACGACCGCTGTCAGGTTGCCCACTACGAACACCATGGCGCCGAGCACCATCCAGGCCCATCGCCAACCGATGGCGTCAACCAGTCGACTGCCGATCAGTGGCGTCAATGCGATTGCAGAACCACCGACAGCTGTGAGGAGCCCAAGCGCTGCACCGCGACGTCGCTCAACCGACCGCGCCACGAACACCGATGCCGACAAGGTCATCCCGGTCTGCCCGAAAGACCGAAGGCCGTACACCGCCACGGTGAGCATCACGATGTTGACCGACGCCGCAGCCACCAATACCGCAAGAGCCAAGGCAACAGATACCAGTCGCACCACCGTTGACATCGCCCGGCGGTCGGTCAGGGAGCCGAGCCACGTCCCGGTGGTTGATGCTGCAAGGGTGCCGATCAGATACGAGACGGTCAGTCCCGAACGTGAAACGTCAAGAGCCTCGAGTAGCGGATCGACGAAGACCGAGAACCCCGCGGTCTGACCGGGCCCCGAGAGTGCGACAAGTACGGCCCCCGTCAGCACGATCTGACGGCGCCTCACGGCGAGGGCGTTCGAACTTGGGGGCACCTATACCTCGATCTCAATGTTGGCCTGGTCGATCCGAAGCCGTCGCCAAACTAGGCGACAAGCGCCCCTATGCAGGAGGTGGTGACCGACGGTTCTGCACGCCACTGACCTGGTGCACCATGGGGCAGTCACCGGTTGGGGTTGACCCTGACACGCATGAGCCGAGCTAGACCAGCGAGACTGTGGCAGGAGGGAACGATGGGCATCTACCGGGAACAGCTGCTGCCACGTTTGATCGATAAGGCCTGTGGGGGTCGGGATCTTGAACGCTGGCGCGGCAAGGTTCTAGACGGGCTTGAGGGCACGGTCGTCGAGATCGGATCAGGTTCGGGACTCAACGTCGGGGTGTACCCACCCGAGGTGTCCCGAGTGCTCGCTGTCGAACCCTCAGAGGTGGCACGTCGCTTAGCGCGCCGACGTATCGATGCGGCTCGAGTCCCTGTCCAACACATCGGGCTCGATGGACAACGCCTTCCCCTCGACGACAACAGTTGTGACGGCGCAGTCTCAACATTCACCCTCTGCACAATTCCCGATGTCACTGCTGCCCTCGCCGAGTTGCGACGTGTACTGCGACCAGGTGGACGACTTCATTTTCTCGAACACGGGCTCTCGCCCGACCCGTCCGTTGCGCGCTGGCAGCGTCGGCTCGACCCAATTCAGAAGCGACTCGCCGACGGCTGTCATCTCACACGCGACCCGGTCGCGCTCGTCACTGCAGCCGGATTCGACATGGTGAGTCACGAGTCGCGGCAGGCCACCGGACCCAAAGCCTGGACCTGGTTCACCGAAGGCATCGCTCTCAACCCAACCGACACCGATTGATACGAGGAACTCACATGTACGAGACCATCCGATACGACGTCGACGATCCAGTCGCCCTCATCACCCTTGACCGACCGGAGTCCATGAACGCGTGGACAGACCGCATGGATCGTGAAATTCGCGATGCCGTGGCGCGGGCGGAAGCCGATCGGGCGGTTGTCGGAATCATCATCACCGGTGCCGGCCGTGCCTTCTGTGCGGGAGCCGACATGAACCTGTTGTCCGACCTGTCGACCAATGGTGGTTCTAGCGAGGGCGGAGGGGCGGCACTCGCCGATGCCGAGGCCCGTGCCGAGGAAGTCGCTGGAGACTTCGAGGGACGATTCCCCTTCTTGATGACGACATCAAAACCGATCATCGCAGCCATCAATGGTGCTGTTGCGGGCATGGCCTTTCCCTTCTCACTGTGCTGTGATCTCCGCGTCGGAACACGGAAATCGTTGTTCCTTACCGCATTCGCACAACGCGGACTGATCGCCGAATGGGGGCTCTCGTGGCTGCTCCCGCAGCTCGTTGGACCCGCTGTTGCGCTTGACCTCCTGATGTCATCGCGCCGTGTCATGGGACCCGAAGCACGAGCACTCGGACTCCTGAACCACATGGTCGAAGAACCCGACGACCTGCTTCCCTGGTGCAGGACCTATATCGAGAACCTTGCTGCGACCTGCTCTCCGACGTCGATTGCGATCATGAAACAACAGGTCTACACCCATCTTCACCGGGGCTTGGGTGCCGCTGAGGCAGAGGCGACACAACTCATGGTGCAGAGTTTCAATCGACCTGACTTCGCCGAAGGTGTCCAGTCGTTTATCCAGAAACGACCGCCAGCGTTCTCCCGACTCGGTGATGACCCAACCTGAGCTAACAGCGCGACTCCTCGGGCATGACGACATCGACGATGCCGCCCGACTGCTCCATCAGTTCAACCTTGAATTCGCCGTCGCAACACCGGGAGTCACGGTTCTGGCCAGCCGGCTACGTACCTTCATCGGTGACCCTCAGGTCGCCGTCCTTCTCGCTGGGTGCCCCACCGTCGGGATCGCTGTCGTGACCTTCAGACCAAGCGTGTGGTCCGACGGCCCAACCGCGATTCTTGAGGAACTCTTCGTAGAACCAAACCAACGGAACAACGGCATAGGCAGCGCCCTGCTGACAGTTGTAGGCACCGAGTGCATGCGGCGGCAGTGTCGGCTGGTTGAAATCAACGTTGATATCTCAGACGTGGACGCTCGTCGCTTCTATGAACGTCACGGGTACACCGCAATCGAACCCGATACCGGCGAGCACGCTCTCTACTACCACCGAGATCTCGGCACCTGACCGCTCAGGCCGCGCCGACAGCCAGGTCGGTAATCGTTCTCTCGTAAGCAGATGCCGCTCGCAGGACACCCTGGTCGGCGAGTGGTCCGCCGATCAACTGAATTCCGGCCGGAAGCCCGTTGGGGTCGAAACCAGCCGGCATGCTGACGGCGGGCAGACCAGCGAAGGTTGCATGAATTGTGCACTCCATCCTGCGATGGTAGGTGTCCATCTCGCGGTCACCGATCCGCTTCGGCCAGCGTTCGTTGATAGAGAAGGGCCAAACCTGTGTGGTTGGGAGCGCCAATAGATCCACTCCGTCATCCTTGGACTCGGTATTCATCATGCGGGTGATTGCAGTGAAGAACTCGCTGCGCGTGATCGCTGAACGCTTCAGATCGATCGCCGACATCGACATACCTCGCTCGGCTTCCCACCGCACCTCCGGCTTGAGTTGTGATGCCGTCCGCTCATCGGACAACGATTCTCCGTGACGAGCAGCCACCGTCGCATGCCGCCACAAGGTCCACGCTTCCCACAGCCGTTCATGGTCGAACCGAAGGGATGCGGGCACCACGGTTGCACCCGCATCAGACATGCGAGCAAGGGCCAACTCGCAGGTCTCGAGGATTCCCGGCTCGGTTGCGAGGTAGCCGTCAAGGTCGCCAAGCCAGCCGATACGCACTCCGTGGAGGTCGCCATCAAGGGCACGTCGGGCGTTTTGAACACCGATGAATTCGTCTAATCGGCCGCTGACCGAAAGCGGCGAGCGACGATCCCAGCCGGCCTGTGTGCCGAGCAGCAACGCCACGTCGAGTACCCGACGACCCATCGGCCCATCGGTGGCGCACTGTCCGGTGTAGGCGTCGGTTACCGGGAACGACGGCACTCGGCCCTGGCTCGGCCTGAACCCGACGACATTGCACCATCCAGCCGGATTCCTGAGTGATCCCATGTAGTCACTTCCATCGGCGACCGGAACCATACGGGTTGCCAGGGCAACTGCAGCGCCCCCACTTGAACCACCGGCAACCCGAGACGGGTCGTAAGGATTCGCCGTAGCGCCGAAGACCGGATTGAACGTGTTCGAGCCGAGGCCGAACTCGGGCACGTTGGTCTTACCGATGATGATCGCCCCAGCGGCTCGAATCCGGGCGACATGTAACGCATCGAAACGCGGGATGTAATCGGTGTGCAGAGGCGACCCCATCGTGGTTCTCAGACCCTTTGTCTCCGCAAGATCTTTCACCGCATGCGGAAGGCCGTGCATCCACCCCCGTGACTCGCCCGACGCAAGTTCGTGATCAGCGCGTTCAGCCTCTGCGAGGAGTTCAGAGCGGTCGCGCAGTGACACGATCGCGTTGAGGATCGGATTGCGCCGGTCGATCTGGTCGAGATACGACGACATCACCTCACGACACGAGAACTCACGACCATGAATCGCTTCGGAGAGCTCAGCTGCGTTGAGATCGGTTGGATTCACGCCGACAGGATGTCACCCCGATAGTCGTGCGAGGATCATCGGATGTCGACCACCCCGCTCTCGCCGTGGCAGATCACCGCAACCAACCTTGCGGAACACGCTCGCAACCCAATCCATACCGATGCCGGAGGACGCGCTGCCGGCTTCGATGGAGCACTAGTCGCCGGCGTGACCACCTATGCCTACCTATGTCATGTACCCCTCGCTGGATGGGGTGAATCGTGGATCTCATCGGGTGGTGGCGAAGTTCGATTCCGTCGGCCCGTGCTCGACGGTGACGTTCTCGACATCCTGCCGACGTCCGTCGACGGCGATGAAGTGACCATCGAAGTGCGGTCATCTCGGCTCGAGCAACCCCGAGCAGTACTCCGGTGCCGACCCGAGATGGGATCTGCTCCCGCGCTACGGCCTGGGGAAGACCTCGACACGGTTGAGGTGATGCTCGACGGCCCTCTCGGTGCCGACTATGCGATGAGGGCGGGCGACGATCTTCAGCTTCCTGTAGCACTCGGCATCGTCCATCCTGCGGTATGGACTGCCCTCGCAAATGATGTGGTGCACACGCAACTTGCTCGTGGGGCGTGGATCCACACCCGAAGCATTGTTCGTCATCATCAGTCGGTTCCGATCGGATCGACTGCAATCGTTCGATCAAGGGTGGTCGAACGGTTTGTTGGTCACGGCGAACGGGCCGTCGTCGACGTGCACATCACCGTGAATGGTGAGATAGCAGCCAGCCTCGAGCATGAGGCCATCATCGCCCTGCCCTGAATCGCCCCCCAATCTTTGCGATTTCGAACCCAACGAGTGCGAGAAGTGCAGCAACCGGTGGGATCAGCACCTCGGGCCAGCCGACCGTGCCGAGGTCGAGCGCGCCCCGCAACCCGGGCACCACCAGGAGCAACACGAGGAACAGCACCGTGACCGAAACGACGACCACCAGCGCCGTGGGCACGCCCCGACGCAATGAGACGATCACCGGAATACCCGGAGACCGGATCACCAGGATCAGTCCGAGGTCCGCCACGACAATGGTGACGAACGCGAGCGAACGGATCACCTCGTCGGGCTGACCGACCCTGATCGCCCACAGGTAGACCGCTGCTGAGGCCACCAACACGGCACAACCTTCGGCGACCGAACGGGCAACCTCAGACCGGCTGAGCAGAGGCTCGGAGGTCGCCACAGGTGGACGCTCCATCACACTCGGATCGGGCGGGTCTGCCTCAAAGACGATCGAGCACGTTGGGTCAATGACCAACTCGAGCATCGCGAGCTGAATGGGAAGGAGCACCAGCGGCCACTCCCCAGCGAACAAGGGCAGCAGTGACATTCCGAAGATCGGAACATGAACGGCAACGATGAATGACATTGCTCGACGCAGCCGATCGAAGATGCCGCGCCCCATCCGGATGCCATCGACTATCGCCGTGAAGTCATCGTCGGTGATCACCATTCCAGCGGCCTCCCGCGCCACATCGGTACCCCGACCACCCATCGCAATTCCCACATCCGCCGCCCGTAACGCTGGAGCATCGTTGACCCCATCGCCGGTCATCGCCACCACCTCACCCGCTGCCTTCAACGCACGCACAAGGCGCAGCTTCTGTTCGGGGACCGTTCGGGCAAACACCCCAACCTGTGCGATCCGAGCGCCCAGAGTCTCATCGTCGATTTCAGACACCTCGAGGCCGGTCATCAGACCTCCCTCAATCCCGGCTGCCGCAGCGATCGACTGTGCCGTGCCGGGATGGTCACCCGTGATCATCACCGTACGCACCCCGGCTCGGCGACATGCAACCACCGCTTCTGGTACCCCGGGACGTAACGGATCTCTGAGCGCTGCCAACCCCAAGAGT
>JBDQKN010000097.1:0-7598 GCA_040263235.1 Ilumatobacteraceae bacterium | reverse complement strand
GGGCAGTACTGGCCGACCTTGGCTTCTCGCCGGCGATCGTTCGCGGCTTCGCGCTGTTGGCCCGATGCGCGGGGGTACTCGGTCATATCGCTGAAGAGCAGATCGACCCGACGGGGTGTTCGTTACACCACGCCCTCCAACGGTTGGATGGTTGACCTGGAACTGATGCCATTGGGGTAGGGACCTCCTTGACCGGGCCCGTTGCCCGGCTGGCGGACAGAGTACCGGTGGGCGGACGCGCCGGGAGGGATACTCGCCGCACCTGGTGACGCCTGTCAGGCCGGTGGCGAGTAGTCGATGTTGCGGTCCACCGTCATGTAGATGTCATTGGCGATCGGGTCGATCTGCTCTTCAGCGATATGACCGAGTACCCCCGCGCATCGGGCCAACAGCGCGAAGCCGCGAACGATCGCCGGCGAGAAGCCAAGGTCGGCCAGTACTGCCCCGCACACACCAGCTCCGTTGAGCGGGAGGGTGCGGCCGAGGATGCTGGGATGGACTCGACCAATGGCTGCAAAGAGCGACAGATGAGGACCGAACGCAGCGTTGTCGTGGGCAAGGGCCATGAACTTGGGTGTTCGCGGATCGGTCACCTTGTGCACCGGGTGGCCGAGGCCAGGAACGAAGCGTCCAGCCGCACGAGTGGCGGCGATGACCTCAGCGGCGCGGGTGTCCCATCCTTCGTCATCGGTGGGAAGTGAATCGAACTCGGCGATCGCCCGCGACAGAAAACCTGCGGCGTCTTCGGTGACGCCGAGGAAGCGTGACCCACCACCGAGGATGCCAGCAGCGACAGCTCCTTGGATCGAGTCGGGGGCTGAGAGGTAGGTGAGTCGTGCAGCGATTGCGGTAGGGGTGAATCCGTGATCGGCGAGGGCGACGAGCACCGCCTCAAACATCACGCGTTCGTTTTCAGTGGGTGGTCGCTTCGCTACCAGCCAGAAGGCGAGTTCACCGAAGGTGACCTCGCCGAGCATGTCGTCGGCGAGACTCCGGCCAAGCAGCGTGATCGAATCGGCATCGGATGTGCCGAGACCGGTTCTAAAGGTGGGGACGTCGCCCATGGGGATTCCTTTCGTGGTGGGGGATTCAGCTCTCGGATTCGAGCCAGGCCCGAATCTCGTCAGAATGAGCGCCAAGCGCCGGGGGTGCAGTGTGGTAGCGGATCTCAGCGTCTGAGAAACGAATCGGGTTACGCACGAGGTCGACACTCGACGGTCCCTCGCCGAGGGTGACCCGGGGCTCAAGTCCGAGCTTCGTGGCGAGGTCAACACCTTCAGCGATCGTGTTGATCGGCCCAGCTGGAACTCCGGCCGCCATCAACTCGATGAACAGATCGTCTGCCGACCTCGTCGACAACGCCTCAACCAGCAGTGGATGCAGTTGTTCGCGATTGGCGGTCCGGTCTTCGTTACGGGCAAAGCGCTCATCGTCAGCGAGGTGTTCGATGTCGAGAACTCGGCACAACGACCGGAACTGACGGTCGTTGGCCGCAGTGATGATGATGTCCCGATCTGCTGTCGGCATCGGCTGGTATGGGTACACGCTCGGATGGGCATTGCCCATCCGCATCGGAATCGTTCCCGACGCAGTGAACGCTGCGGAATGGTTCACCAAGCCCGACAGGGCAGAACTCAGCAGGTTGACTTCAATGTGTTGCCCGCGACCGGTTTCCGATCGTTGATGAAGCGCGGCCAGCACACCGATCAGCCCGTGCATGCCGGTCATCACGTCAAAGACCGAGATGCCCGCCCGCATCGCCGGACCGTCGGGTTCACCGGTGAGGCTCATGAGACCTGAGACGGCTTGAACCACGAGGTCGTAGCCGGGGAGTGAGCGACCCTCAGCTGTGCCGAAGCCGCTGATCGAGAGATAGATCAGCCCCGGGTTGTCGCCGACAACGTCGTCGTATCCGAGGCCGAACTTCTCGACGCCTCCGGGCTTGAAGTTCTCGAGGGCGATATCGGCACGGGCGAGAAGTTGTCGGGCGACCGCCACATCGTCTGCGTTCTTGAAGTCCAGCACCAGAGAACGCTTATTGCGGTTGATCGACATGTAGTAGGTGGCCACACCATCTTTCTCGGGCGGGGCCCAGGTTCGGGTGTCATCTCCGGCAGGGCTTTCGACCTTGATGACGGTGGCGCCGAGGTCGGCAAGGAGCATCGAGCAATACGGCCCAGCGAGCACCCGCGAGAGGTCGGCAACGATGAGCCCGTCGAGCGGCCCCCGGGCACCCTCGGCAGACATGGTTGAATGGGGGGAGGTCATGAGTTCAGCCTTCTTGTGTCGTGATACGGAGGCTGGCCAAAGGGCCGTGACCTCGAGGAGTGGGTGAGATGAAGCCAGTGGAGCGTTCGGAGAGCCGGGAGTTCGTCGAGGCGCTCGCTCGTGGAATCGACGTATTGAAGTCGTTCGACACCATGCATATGGCGATGTCGGTGAGTGAAGTGGCAGCGCGAACAGGCCTGGCTCGTCCAACTGCACGACGGCTGCTGATAACCCTTGAGCAACTCGGATATGTACGGGCGCTTGATGGGGTGTACTCGTTGACGGCACGAACCCTTGAACTTGGAACTGCGTACATCTCGTCGCTCGGTCTGTGGGATCTCGCCCGTCCGCACATGCAGGCGTTGGTCGATACAACCCGTGAGTCGAGTTCGATGTCGCAACTCGACGGTTCCGACGTGGTGTATGTGGCTCGAGTGGCCGTTCCGAAAATCATTGCTCTTTCGGTGTCGATTGGCACGCGGTTCCCAGCGGTCGCAACATCGATGGGCCGGGTGATGCTGGCGGCGCTTACTGTCGACAGCCTCGACGCGGTGCTCTCGACTCCATCGGCGTCGGGGATCGTGCCTCGGGTGAGCCCGCCTCGGTCCGAACTCGACGCCGAGTTGTCGAGGGTGCGCGAGCAGGGTTGGGCGATGTCGGACGAGCAATTGTCGCTCGGTATCCGCTCGGTGGCTGTTCCGGTGCTCGGCCCTGACGGCGTGGTGTCAGCGGCCATGAACGTCACTACCCACGCTGCTGAGACGTCGGTGGATCGGCTGCTCAATGAACATCTACCGAAGCTGCTCGAAGCAGCTCGGGCGATCGGCGAGGAGTGGTCGCACCTCGCCCGGCTCCCTTCGGTCCTTGTCCGGTCCTCGGGGGGCACGGCCGACGTTCCGACTCAGCGGTAGTTGTTGTTCGAGGTGTGATCGCCGGCGAGCCAGCGGTCGAGAACGTCGTGGGCATCCTCGAGACGGTCGGCGTTGATCTTCGCCGCACCCGGTGCGTCGACGGTGAACTCGAGGACCATGCCGTTCGGGTCGGTGGTGTAGAGCGACCGGCAGTAGCCGTGCTCGAGCACGAAGGTGGCCTCAGGATTCCATCCGGCCTCGCTGAGTTGACGCTCGAGGTCGGCTTGAACTTCAGCGGTGACCTGCAGGGCGATGTGACGGAAGGGCGATGGGGCCAGTTCTGGATCGAAGAGTTTCTGGTCTTCGGGGTCGGCGAACTGGAAGAAGGCCAGAGCCGAGCCGTCGCCGAGTCCGAAGAAGGTGTGGCAGTAGGTGCGCACGGCGCCGAAGAGTTCGTCCTGTTCCGACCAGGTGGCCAGCAGTGGGAAGCCGAGGATGTCTTCGTAGAAGGCTCGGGTAGCGGCTTGGTCTTTGGTGACGTAAGCCGTGTGATGGAGTCGGGTGGGCAACGCGGAGGTGTCGATGGTGCGTGTCATGGTGTCTCCTCGGAGGTGTGGTGGGTGTTCGCCGTTGGCACAGAAACTCGGTGTCCGATAGGCGGACATTCTGCCGCTGTGCGTACGCTACTGCCCGGTTGGTCCCGTCTCAAACGGTGCCTCCCGATCAGCCTTCCAATGTTCCCATGATCAGCACGTCCCCCACCACCTCTGGCTCATCACCCACGGTCGTGCTCGTGCACGGTGCGTGGTTCGGGGCGTTCTGTTGGGAGCCGTTGATGTCGGCACTTGATGGAGACAACTGCAGGGCCCTTGCTGTCGAGTTGCGGGGTAGCGGGTCGCGATGGGCCGAGAACGGGCCCGACGTCACCCTCGCTGATCACATTGCTGATGTTGTGTCGGCGATTCACGAGAACGATCTCCGATCAGTGGTACTCGTCGGACACAGTTACGGCGGTCGGGTCATCACCGGCGTGATCGATCAGATCCCCGAGCGCATCAGTCGAGCCGTCTACATCGATGCCCATGCACCGGTGCTGGACGATCGGGGTCCCTCGGCTGCACGGCGGGCGGTGGCGGAAGAACACGACCAGATGTTGCCCTTTGACGGGGTGCGGCTCGACGCCGAACTCGTCGGAGGAGAGGACGAACTCGAGCGGGTGCGTTCGATGCTGGTCGACCATTCGTTCGCGACCCTGACCACCGAGTGGCGTCACGATCTTCCCGCAGGGCTCAGCCGCACGTATGTTCACGCCCTCGGCCCTGACGGGGAACCCTTCCGCCGCTACGCCGATGCATGTCGGGCCGACTCCCGATGGGAGTACATCGAGATCGATGGGCCCCACATGCTCGTCTACTCGCACCCCGAGCAGCTCGCCGACATCATCTGTCGGTGAATCTGCGGTGAGTGTCTCAGTGGTCCCAGCCACCAGGGGTGAACGACCGATGGGTCCGGCGGTGCATCTCGATAGTCGACGTGGCACCTGACTCCACCCACAGTGCGGTGGCAAGGTTGCCGGTGGCATCGATCATTGCTGCGGTGGTGCTTGCCGCAAGTCCGGTGTCATCGGTATCGGCCGATGTGCACGATGGCGTTGCGCACGTGGTGATGTGAAGGGTGCCTGTGGTTGGGTCGATGTGGGTGATCACCGGGTTCCGGTCAACACCGATCACGAGGTCGAGACCGAGTCCGCCGTTGGCGAGTGCTGACGTGGTGGCCGTTGCACAGGTGGTGTCGGCACAGATGGTGACGAAGAGCATCGTGCTGCCATCGTCGAGCAGTCCGCGATGCGCGATCACCGGGGTGCCGCTGGCACCGATGGCGAGTGCTGGTTCGAGGCCGAGCGTCGCGATACCGATCGATGCTTGGGCGATGGTGCGTAGGGCGCTGGTCGCGGTGCAGGCGGCATCGGTGCAGGTGATGAGGCCGAGGCTGTCAGGTCGGCTCACCGTGAGAATTGGGAACCCACTGGGGCCGATCGCAATGTCGGGGGCATCCGAGGCGTCGGTCAGGTCGATCACGGTCGTGGTGGACGCTGAGCAGGTGCTGTTCTCGCAGTGGGTGATCGCCGGGTCGCCGCCAGCGAGGTGGGCCACGATCGGCAGTCCATCAGCGCCGATCAGCATCGCCGGCTGGATGCCGCTGAACGAACCGGAGTTCACGGTGGTGCTGGTTGAACTCAGACACGAGGGCGTATCGCAGGTGCTGATCACGAGCCGACTGTCATCGGCGCTCGAGGTTGAGGCGATGATCGGAAGACCAGTGTCGCTCATCACGACGGACACACCGCTGACGGTGTGCTCACTCCGGACCAGATTTGATGTGGCCGTGGTGCAGCCAACATCGTCACATCGGGTGAGATAACTGCGCGAACGCCCCGGATCGTGATGGACGATCAGCGGCAACCCATCGGCACCGACCGTGACATCGGGTGTGACTCCTGCCGTGGTCCAGACAGCGGCCGACGAATGTTCGGCACGGCCACGGGTATCGATCGTGCGGCCGAACGACGCGACCGGTGCGCTTGTGGTCGATTCGTCGAGACCCGCTAACGCATCATCGATCGCATCAGAGATCGCCATCTGCATCTCGGCATCGTCAACCAACCCAACCAGGTCGGCGTTGTGCGCCACATTGGTTGTTGCTCCCGTCACCGCAGCGTCGATGGCGGCATCGGTCTCTGATCTGCGGTAGTAGTCGCTCAGATCCAGTGGCTCAACTGGCGATGCGGCATCGTTGTCAACAGCAACGGCCCGGAGCTGTCCGAGTTCAGCCTCGATGGATGCCAGCCGAGAATCATCGAAGTATCCCGACACATCGGCGAGAAGATGTGCCCGCCCGTAGACGAAGAAGCACACCGACCCATCGGCAGCTAACGGGATCGTGACCGAATTCGGCACTGTCTGGCCGTTGACGAAGTTGAGGTTCGACGTGTTGGGCCGGTCGATATCGCAGGGATAGACCGTGACGAATCCCCCCACTGCCGAGGTCTGCGCCTCGGCAACTGTCACATTCATCTGCACTGCGGATGCTCCGGTTGGCACGACCGTGCCGGAGACCTGAAGGCGAAGTGGTGCACCACTCCCATCGATTGCTCCCACTTTCGTTCGGCCGCGCGTGTCGAGCATGCGAACCGGGTCGATCGTGGTGAACACATCGCCCCGATCTCCATCATCCGCGGCGTGCACACCAGCCAACCCACCCCCGCCAAGGGTCACCGCAATCGCCGCGCCGACTGCCGCCCAGCGGCTCCGGTGTGGTGCAGTCCGTCGTGTCATGGTCATCGGGTCCTCCCAGAACAGGCCGCGGTGCGGCGTCAACATCTGGTGTCCCGAGTACGTGGCCGGAACGATCTCGCGCTTTCCCAGCACCTACGCTCGTCACCGTGCGCGATCCCCTGACATCGAAACTTGCCCCGTTCGGCACGACGATCTTCGCCACCATGTCAGCCCTCGCGGTTGAGACAGGGTCGATCAACCTGGGCCAAGGTTTCCCCGACACCGACGGGCCGATCGAGGTGCTCGATGCGGCCGTTGACGCAATACGCACGGGGCAGAACCAGTATCCCCCCGGTCTTGGAATCGCCGACCTTCGCCTCGCGGTCGCGGAGCATCAACAGCGATTCTGGGGTATCGATCTTGATCCCGACACCGAGGTGTTGATCACCGCTGGTGCTACCGAGGCGCTTGCCGGGTCGTTGCTTGGAACCCTTGAACCGGGCGACGAGGTCGTGGTCTTCGAGCCGATGTTCGACTCGTATCAGGCATGTATCGCACTGGCGGGAGCTCGTGTCGTTCCGGTGCTTCTCCGGCCGACGCCGGACGGATATCGCTTCGATCCCGATGAGTTGCGTGCGGCCATCAGCCCCCGCACGCGAACGATTCTGCTGAACACCCCGCACAATCCAACCGGCAAGGTCTTCACTGCAGCGGAGTTACAGATCGTTGCTGATCTGGCCATTGAACGCGACCTGATGGTGATCACCGACGAGGTCTACGAACATTTGATCTTCGATGGTCGCCGGCACATCCCGATCTCAACGCTGCCGGGCATGTGGGAGCGAACCCTCACGATTTCTTCGGGCGGCAAGACCTTCCACACGACGGGATGGAAGATCGGATGGGTCAGTGGGCCGCAGCCCTTGGTTCGCGCTGCCATGAGTGCGAAGCAGTTCCTGACCTACGTGAATGGTGCGCCGTTCCAGCCGGCGATGGCGGTCGGCCTGAGACTTGGTGACGACTACTTCGAACGATTGGCATCGGGGCTCGCCGATACCCGCGACCGGCTTCACGCCGGACTGCACGCAGCTGGCTTCACCGTGTACCCAAGCGAGGCCACCTACTTCACAACGGTCGATGTAACCGGGTTACGCAACGATGGTGATGGCATGGCGTTCTGCCTCGACCTCCCGCATCGAGTCGG
>JBDQKN010000096.1:0-7620 GCA_040263235.1 Ilumatobacteraceae bacterium | reverse complement strand
TTGCGGCAGAGTGTCGAACCGACGACCTCAACACCGCAGCAGCGCTCGCACAGATAGACCACGTGACCACCCGCCGTGCGGTCGTGGTCGAGCGTGCATACCTCGCCCAGCTCGGCTCGGGATGCTCGGCCCCAGTAGCCGCTCATGTCGACGGACTCGTGCTCAAGGCGTTCCTCGCTGGTCCCTCTGGGACCTTCCTTGAGAGCATTGAGTTGAGTGGCGAGATCGAGGATGACATCACGATGGCCGTTGCGGCTGCTGACAGGGCGAGGATCGCCGCAGGGGTCTGAGATGGGCCGCTCTGCTACCTCGCCGTTGTTTGGACGTCAGGTGGTGACCACCCGCGAGGTGCCCGGCGAACTCGAGAGCCGCCTCGAAGCTCTTGGGGCAGAGGTCATGCACGTCCCGCTCATAACGACGATCGAGGCGCCAGAAACCGTCGCTGGCATAGAGGCGTCATGGGTGATTGCAACCTCTCCGAATGGGGCTCGTCGAGCGGGACCCTTCGTGGCATCAACACAGGTGCGTCTTGCCGCAGTCGGCCGGGCAACGGCCGAGGCCTTGGCCGATGTCGCCGGACGTCCGGTCGATGTGGTGCCGGAACGTTCGACAGCTCGCGATCTCGCCGCTGTGCTTCCGGCGCCGGTCGACGATGAGCATCAGCTGGTAGTGCTTCGTGGCGACCTTGCCGACGACACCATCGCTGATGCGGCACGCGAACTCGGTTGGGAGGTTGTTGACGTCGTCGTCTACCAAACCAAACTGCTCGCCCCCGGGGCTGACATCACTCGCCGGGCCGCTCAGGCTGACGCGGTGCTTCTCGCCAGCGGATCAGCGGCGCGCGCTTGGGCGGCGGCGATCGATGGCGCTGGGGTCACCTCGCCACCCGCGGTGGTGATCGGCCCCCCAACCGAGCACGAGGCGAATTCGCTGGGGTTAACTGTTCTCGCCGTTGCTGACCCGCCGGGCATCGACGGACTGATCGCTGCCACGGTCTGCGCACTCGGTCGGTAGTCATCGAGCCGGCAGGTGGCGCCGACCCGGTGTCGTCCTACCATGCTCCTATGACCTTGACCCCCGGTCCGTTCCCCGGGCACCGTCCTCGCCGCCTGCGCTCCACCCCCGCACTGCGCGATCTGGTGGCCGATGTCGAGGTGGGCGTGCACGACCTCGTTGCACCACTGTTCGTTAGGCAGGGGATTGACAGCCCACTTGAGATCTCATCACTGCCCGGAGTTCATCAACACACGGTCGAATCGCTTCGCCGTGAGGTGGCTGATCTAGCTGAACTGGGTGTTCGGTCGGTGATGATCTTCGGAGTCCCCGCTGACAAGGATCCAACTGGCTCAGAATCGTGTTCAGCAGACGGCATAGCCCAACAGGCACTCGAGGCCCTGCGAACCGACATGGGCGACGACATGGTGATCATCGCTGATCTCTGTGTTGACGAATACACCGATCACGGCCACTGCGGCGTGGTCGACGAGCACGGTCGTGTCGATAACGACGCAACCCTCGAGTTGTACGCGGCGGCGGCGGTCGCCCAAGCCCGAGCCGGTGCGCATATGGTGGCTCCGAGTGGGATGATGGATGGCCAGGTGGGCGCGATCCGGGCAGCCCTCGACGCCGACGGGTTCAGTGATCTGCCGATCATGGCGTATTCAGCGAAATATGCGAGCGGTCTCTACGGGCCATTCCGCGATGCCGTCGATGTGACCATCGCTGGGGGAGGCGATCGAAAGGGCTACCAGCAGGACTGGCGAAACAGCAGAGAGGCCCTCGTCGAGGTAGCCGCTGACCTTGCTCAAGGAGCCGACATCGTCATGGTGAAACCCGCCGTCACCTATCTCGATGTGATCTCAGCAGTGCGTGCCGCTGTCGATGTACCCGTTGCGGCGTATCACGTGAGCGGGGAGTACGCGATGATCAAGGCGGCTGCCGCACAGGGTTGGATCGATGGCGATGTGGTCGCGTTCGAACAACTCACAGCCATAAAGCGCGCTGGCGCCGGAATCATCATGACCTATCTCACCCGCTGGTTTGCCGAGGGTGCTGGGGGTCTGCGTTGATTCCCTTGTGTGACCCAGTTCGTTGCGAGGCAGCAGGGTGCACGGCGTCGACCTGTACCGGTGCAGGTATCGCATCAAACGACGAACTCTTCGAACGCTCACTCGCTGCAATTCCGGGCGGAGTCAATTCATCGATCAGAGCGTTCCGCTCTGTCGGCGGTCGTCCGTATCTGGTTGCCCGTGCCGAGGGAGCCCATGTTGTCGATGTCGAGGGCCGTGAGTACATCGATCTTGTCCAAAGCTACGGGGCGGTCATTCTCGGACATGCCCATCCGGCGATTACGGCCGCCGTCTCCGAGGCGGCCACCGGCGGCACCTCCTATGGTGCACCGACCCCTCGCGAGATGAAACTGGCTGAGACGGTGAGCGAGCGCGTTCCCTCATGTGAGCGGGTGCGATTCATGAACTCGGGAACTGAAGCCACCTCGACTGCTGTGCGACTCGCCCGTGGCTATACGGGGCGCGACCGCGTGGTCACCTTCCACGGCAATTTCCACGGAGCCACCGATGCACTTCTCGCGGCCGGTGGGAGCGGTGTTGCCACTCTCGGGTTGCCGGGCACGGCTGGTGTGCCTGCCGGAGCGGTCGCAGAGACCATGGTGGTGCCCTACAACCGGGTCCCCGTCCTTGATGACACGGTTGCAGCGGTATTCGTTGAGCCCGTGTCGGCGAATATGGGTGTGGTGGCGCCCGCGCCGGGATTCCTGGAAGGACTGCGGGCTGAGTGCGATCGAGTTGGCGCACTGTTGGTGTTCGACGAGGTGATCACCGGTTTCCGACTCGGCGCCGGTGGCGCTCAGGGCCGCTATGGGGTGAGCCCTGATCTCACCACCTTTGGCAAGGTGATCGGAGGCGGTCTGCCAATCGGCGCCGTCGGCGGTCGAGCAGAGGTGATGGAGACGTTGTCGCCGCTCGGACCGGTATTCCATGCCGGCACGCTCGCAGGAAACCCGATTGCGACGGCCGCCGGGTTGGCAGCCCTCGGGCTGCTCACCGACGATGTCTATGTTGAGCTCGAGCGAAGGGCGACTCGCCTAGCCGATCTGCTGACCAACGCGTTTGCGGCAGCCGACGTGAAGGCTCATGTCCCGCGAGTCGGGACCCTGGTTGGCGTCTACATCGGCGATGGCACCTCGCCGGTTGATTTCGATGATGCGCGAACCACTGATGAGTCGTTCTACGCGCGGTTCTTCCACGCCATGTTGGCTGAAGGGGTGGCGATGGCCCCTGGTGCCTATGAAGCGCTTTTTGTTGGCCTCGGCCACGACGACGTAGTGCTCGATCAGCTGGTTGAACGGGTTCATCGCGCCGCCCTAGTCGCAGCGAATTCGGGCTGAGCTGACGTAGTGTCAGTGTCGTGATCGAAGTCGCTGGGCTCACCAAACGATTCGGTCGTCATGTAGCGGTCGACAATCTGAGCTTCAACGTGACCCCGGGCCGAGTCACCGGATTCCTCGGGCCGAACGGCTCTGGAAAGTCGACCACTCTGCGATGCATGGTGAACCTCGACCATGTCGATGCAGGTGCTGTGACGTTCGGTGGCGAGGTGTACCGGTCGATTCATCGCCCAATCTCCAGTGTCGGACTTCTGCTCGACGCGTCGTACGTGCACCCTGCACGGTCGGGGCGTAATCACCTTCGGTGGCTTGCTGCCTCGAACGGAATCGGCCGGGGCAGAGTTGAAGAGGTGCTCGCACTCGTCGGTTTGGTCGATGTGGCTCATAAGCGACTGAAGAACTATTCGCTCGGGATGAAGCAGCGCCTCGGGCTTGCAGCCGCCCTTCTCGGCGACCCGGCCACGGTCATTCTCGACGAGCCTGCCAACGGCCTTGACCCCGAAGGAATCCGTTGGATCCGCGACATGCTTCGGTACCTCGCGTCAGAGGGCCGTGCCGTGCTGGTCAGCAGCCATCAGCTCTCTGAGATGTCGCTGATGGCTGAGGATCTGGTGGTGATTGGTCGCGGACGGCTGATTGACCAATGCTCGGTTCACGAGTTTGTTCGACGCAACACGACGAGTCAGGTGAGGGTTAGGAGCCCCCAGGTGGGCGAGATTCTCCGGCAAGCCCGGATGCTCGGCGCAACGATCGAGTACGTCGGTGATTCAGCAGTCAGTGACACGGCGTTGATCTCGGGAGTATCGATTGAGGTGGTGGGGGAAACCTCAGCCAAGGTTGGAGCGGTGCTCCATGAGTTGACCGAGGTGACCGAGAGCCTTGAGGATGCCTTCCTGGCGGTCACTGCCACCGAGCAGGAGTACCGGTCGGGAGGAGCATCATGATCGATGCCATACGCGCCGAGTGGATCAAGGTACGGACTGTCCGGGTGCACTGGATTCTCGTGCTCATCGCCATTGCCTTCCCGGTTGTGGTTGCTGCATTGGTCGGTGTGTTCAACCCCGATCCGCAGTTCATCTTTGCGAAGGACGTGATCGACCTGGTCTCGGGTGTGAGCGTGGTCTCGATCCTCCTCCTCGCCAGCCTGTGGGTGATCAACCTCACGAGTGAGTTCTCCCACGGAACTATCCGGGTCACCTATGCCGCGATCCCAGCTCGGTGGAAAGTGCTGATGGCAAAGGCTGCCATTGGAACGGTGGTGACAGCAGTGGTGCTCACGGTGACGTTCTGGCTTGCTTGGTTCGTCGGCTCGACGATCCTGTCAGCCCGCGGCGCCACCACCATGTCGTTGTCGGATGTACCTGACGTCGCCGGAATGTTCTGGTCACTGATCGCCCTTGCGGTGATCGTGTCGTGGTTCGCACTCGGACTCGGGACGATTATCCGAAACTCCCCGGCCTCAGTGGTGGTGGTGCTGTTATGGCCGCTCCTCATCGAGAACCTGGTGGCTCTTGCTCTCAATTTGGCCGGTGTCGACTCAGCCAACAAGTGGATGCCGTATCAAGCTGCGATCCAGGCAGTTGGCGATCTGGACGGCTACTCAGATGTGCTCGGCCGGCCGGCCGCCCAGCTCTATTTCGGGGCGGTAGCGCTCGGATTGCTGGTCATTGGTGTCGGTCTCGATCGTCGTCGCGACGCCTGAGTTTCCCGAGGCCGTTCTGATTCAACGGTCGGAATAGTGTCTCGCGCATGCGTGAGACACTCGACAATGGAACGCCGATCGAAATCGTTCGGGTTGAGGGGGCACGTCGTGGCCTCGTCGTCGCTCCGGACATCTTCAGCCTTCGTCCGCTTTTCGACGACCTCGTTGCCCGGTTTGCGGCCGACTGGGGGATGACCACCGTTGCCGTTGAGCCATTTCCAACCGAGGAACTTGGGCCCGATATCGATCCCCGATTCGAGGCGGTTGCGAGGCTGGATGACTCTCGAGTGCTCGGAGACCTGATCGCCGCAGCCAATGCAACCGGATGCGATGAGGTTGGACTCCTCGGATTCTGCCTCGGAGGCATGCACTGCTTCAAGGCAGCAGACGCTGGTCGTTTCGACCGCATCGCGAGTTTCTACGGGATGATCCATCTTCCTCCAGCATGGGCTGGTCCCGGCCAGAGCGAACCGCTCGCGCACGTGGCAGCGAATCCTTCACCAGTGCTTGCAGTGATCGGTGAGCTCGATCCGTACACCCCGCCCGACGCCGTGGCCGACCTGATGGCCACTGGTGCGCAGGTGGTTCGATATGCCGACGCCGAGCACGGCTTCGCCCATGACTCGAGCAGACCCTCCCATAGAGCTGAGGATGCCGCTGATGCCTTTGCTCGGTCGAAGGCGTGGCTCAGCGGGCTCTGAGTTCGAGGCGGTCGCGCTGGATGATCCGGTACTGACGCTCGTGCTGGTCGATCCAGCCGAGTCGAACAAAACTGGCGATGGCCTTGTTGACCCGTTCGCGTGATGCACCGACCATGCCGGCGAGTTCCTCTTGGGTGACCGGAAGGCTGAATTCGTCATTGCCTTCGGACATTTCGACCAATCGCTTGGCGGTTCGTCCAGTTACGTCGAGAAATACTGAGTCGGCAAGCACTTCGTCCATGACTCGAAGGCGGCTCGCCAGCATTCGGGCGGCGTTCCAGACGAAGCTCGGATCAGCTTCGAACAGCGTTCGAACAGGGCCGTATGGAATCTCGAGGACCACCGTCGGCTCAAGCGCCCGTGCAGTCGCAGAGCGAGGACCCTCATCGAGCAAGCCGAGCTCTCCGAATAGGTCGCCGGCATCCATGAGGGCGACGACGCTCTCACGATTATCTGCTTCGGCGGACATCACGATGGCGATGCGGCCTGAGAGGACGACGTGGAGTGAATCGGGTGCGTCACCCTCGAGAAAGAGCACGTCGCCGCGCACCATTTCAAGTCGACGGGAGGCAGCAAGTACCGCTTCGAGAGCGGTCGGGTCGGCATCCGCGAAGAGATCGGTCCTTGCGAGGGCCTCAATGGACGGTTCGAAGGGGGGAGTCGTGTGGGTCACCGAGCATTGACCGTACTACCCTTCGGCGCCGTGACCCATGGCGAGACCGGTGGGTCCGTCTGGTCGATTGTTGTCGGGGCCGGCAGCGGTCAACGTTTCGGCGGGCTCAAGCAGTACGAGATGCTCGGTGACCGACGCGTCATCGATCATTCGATTGCGGTTGCCACCGCAGCCTCCGACGGGGTCGTGCTCGTGGTGCCAGCCGATGACGCCGATCGCGAGGGAGGCGTCGCTGGCGGAGCGACGCGAACCGCAAGTGTGCTCGCCGGCCTTGTCGCGGTGCCCGCCGACGCTGAGGTTGTCCTCGTACACGATGCAGCGCGGCCCTTCGCCGACGGCGAGATCTTCACCAGGGTGATCGCTGCTGTGCGTGCAGGCGCAGACGCGGCAATCCCAGGGGTGGCGGTGTCGGACACCATCAAAGTCGTTGAGACCCAGTCCGACGGGTCGATTCGGGTGGGTTCCACCCCAGATCGCTCCACACTGGTGGCCGTGCAGACCCCTCAGGCCTTCCGGGCCGACCGCTTACGAGAGGCACATCGCTATGCCGTCGACACCTCAGCGACGGCGACAGACGATGCCGCACTCGTGGAGGCGATCGGCGGTGTGGTGGTTGTCGTTGAAGGATCCGAGCGCAATCGCAAGATCACCACTCCAGACGATCTCAGCTGGGCCCGGGGGCAGATCGACTCATGACCGGGATCTCAGAGGTTCGAGTGGGCCAAGGGTTTGATGTACACCGCTTCGGCGACGACCCGGATCGTGTGCTGGTCCTCGGCGGGGTGGCCTTTCCCGACGAGCGACCGCTCATCGGGCACTCCGACGCGGACGTGCCTGCCCATGCCATTGCCGACGCCCTCCTTGCGGCCGCAGGACTGGGCGACCTCGGGCAGCGCTTTCCTGATACCGATCCGCGATGGGCAGGCGCAGATTCACTCGCTTTGCTGTCTGAGGTTGCGGGCGAGGTGGGTGCGCTCGGATGGTCGATCGGGAACGCGTCGGCGGCGGTCGTATGTGAACGTCCGAAGCTCGCGCCGCATCGAGCGACCATGCAGGAGCACCTCAGCGAGGCTTGCGGCGCTCCGGTAACAGTGACCGGACGACGAGCTGAAGGGCTGGGCGCCATCGGGCGGGTCGA
>JBDQKN010000095.1:0-7675 GCA_040263235.1 Ilumatobacteraceae bacterium | reverse complement strand
CTCCGAGTTCAATCCCAAACTCTGCTGCCAGGTCTGCAATCTCCGACGAGTCGGTGGAGGTAGCGAGACGGTCGAGAGCAACCTCTGCTAGCTGGCTGACGTCGATCTCTGCACGCGCATCTCCCTCAAAGAACACTCGATACGCCGCACCGCTCACCGAATCGGTGAACTCAGCGAACTGATCGCTGTCGAGAACCGACTCGACAGCTGTGCGAACGGTTGCTTCATCTGCGTACTCGGCAATGATCGGATCGTCTGCGAAGTGGGAGGTGATCTGATCGACGAGTTCGGTGCGTACCTCGGGCAGCGCCGTCACATCGTCAACAACTCCGCTCACCGCCTCGGGAGATCCAGCAACCCCGAGCACGACCCGGCCCACGGCGAAGGTGAGAAGTCCGATCGTCATCACCAGGCCGGCGATGCCAACAACGAGTCTGCGCAGGATCACCTCGACGAGGGTAGTCAGCCGTCGGTGACAGAACTCGAGAGTCGATCGTGGTCGAGGCCAGGCGCACCACGAACGATCATGGTGTACGTATCGGCGATGGCCTCCTCGCGGTGGTTCTGCTGAGCCTCGAGACGCTCGGGATCAAATACCACGGCCATGAAGGCCGCCTTCGACGGGAAGGTGTTCGCACGAACCTGATGCCAGACCCGTCCGTCGCCAAGAATTGTTCCCTCGACCCCAAACCACGCTGAGATCCGAACTCCATGGCGGCTTGCGCTCTCGGCGGCCTTGGTCTGATACTGCACCATGTGTTCGGGGGTGTTTGTTGCCGAATCGAGCTCGTTGAAACTCAGGATGTGGAATACGGTGACCGGTCCGTCACCCGGTGTCGGCGGATGCGGCACCTGATCCCATGGAACCTCAACCGAACCGTCCGGAAGCGCCGGCACTGCGTTGGGAAGGCATCCCATCACGATGGTGCGATCCATTCCTGCTTCCTTGTGGGCATGACGCTTACGGAAATCGTCGCGTGACTGCATGTCGATGAATGCACGACGCGTCGGATACCGGACGATTCCGACCCGATCCCAGACGGTGTTGTCGCCAAGCAGTTGCTGATCGACGTCTCCGTGGAAGACAACCTCGGCTCCTATGGCACGCAGGACATCGACCGGTGCATAACGATCATCGGCTGCGCGGCCGCTGATCGCTTTCTCGTCACCGGCTTCAGCGCCGTAGTCGGCAACCTCCCGATACTTCATGAGATTGACCATCCAGATCGGTCCATCATCGGCTGGATCGGTCGTTGCAAGACGCACGCCGTAGTCGCGGTTGACGGTGCCGTAGCGGGGACTGTTGCTCATCGATCCATTCCTCGTTTGCGCGCAGCTGGCATCCACCGATCGCCTGCTGTCGTGTTGATCCGTTCCACCAGGAGATCGCCAACGGGTTCGATCAAGTTGCAAAAGGCCAGGGTCTGTGCCTCCCCAAGCTGCTTCCAAGCAACGCTGCAGAGATCGTCGAGATGATCCTCAAGGTGTTGCCGGTACTCGATCCCAGGGGTGGTGACTCGACCATCGGCGGCAAGACCTCGGGCGGTCAACGCCGCGATTGATGCAGTGATCGCTGTGTCGTCAGCCCCTCGGCTTCGAGGCAACCAGTCGTCATCATGTCCTCGCCACGCCGCATCGAGCAGCCCGGCAGCAGCACCATCGAGATCCTCAGCAACATGCAGCGCAAAGTGAGTGTCACCCCGCCACTCTCGAATGGCATTCACCGCCAGCCATGCCGACACGAGTGGCGCATCGGAACGCCGCCGCTGACGAAGGGCTGCAAAGAGCGGTCGGCCGGCGAGAGGAAGCGCATCGACCACCTCCCACAAGGACGGCCCAAGCGCAGCGAGTTCATCGCAGATCTCGGGAACAAACCCGTGCAGCCCACTCTCAACTGCGGCGTCGCGCGCCATCTGAACCTGCTCAGTCGTCGCCACCTCTGCAGCGACTCGCAGACTGAACGAGACGAAGTCGGGGTGGATCGAATAGAACGCCGCCGTCACCACATCTGGGCCCGCGTCGGCAAGGCCCCCGGCGCGAGAGGAGATGTAGTAACCCATTCCGTTCTCGATCCCAAGAGCTGCGTGGTTCGCGATGGCGGTCGGATCCCAATAGATCCAACCGATCAGTCGGTGCGATGCGAATGCAGCACGGGCAGTGAGCTCGCGCCAGTCAAGATCGACGCTCATCGCCCGGTGAGGACTCTGATGGCCGCAGCAACATCGTCTGGGCGGTCCTCCTGCAAGAAATGGCCCCCGCCCTCAATTGTCCGGTGCGGTTGGCCAGCGGCACCGGGAACCTTCGCGAGGAACGGCGCATCACCACCACGGGTGATTGGATCGCTGTCGCTATAGGCCAGCAAGAAGGGCTTATTGAACGTCTCCAACACCTCCCAAGCGGCGTCTTGATCGGGGGTCGCTGGGTCGTCTGGAGATGTCGGAACCAGCGACGGAAAGATCCGTGCCCCAGCGGTGTAGTCGTCGCCGGGGAAGGGGGCGTCATACGCGGCGATCACCTCGGCGCTCAAGTCGGTGGTACATCCACCGTTGATGATCGCTCCAATTGGGAAGTGGTCAGCGGTGGCAGCGAACTGTTGCCACTGAAGAAATGCCTCGCTTGCCGGACCTCGTCCCGTCGGAAGACCGGTGTTGCCGATCACCACACCGGCGTAGCGCTGTGGATCGATAGCTACGAGTCGCAGCCCAACCAGACCGCCCCAGTCTTGGCCGAAGAACGTGATGTCGGTCAGATCGAGATGATCGAAGAGCACCTGTCGCATCCATTCGACATGGCGTGCGTAGGTGTAGTCACTCTGCTCGGTGGGCTTGTCGCTCCTACCGAAGCCAACAAGGTCGGGGGCGATCACCCGATGGCCCGACTCGACCAACAGCGGAATCACCTGTCGGTAGAGATACGACCAGGTTGGCTCGCCGTGGATGACGAGCACCACCGATCCGTCGGCGGGGCCTTCGTCGAGGTAGTGCACCCGGAGTGTTCCACCGTCAAGGTCGTCGATCTCGACGTAATGAGGTTCGAACGAATACCCAGGAAGGTTTTCGAATTGGCTGTCCGGTGTGCGGATGGTCTCCATGGCAGATCTCCTCGGTGGTGATTACTGACGGTTCATTTCGGCCCGGGCAACCGCCACATCGGCAGCGGCATCCTCGCCGGGGAATCGTTCGGGGTTTGCCTGAATCACGATCTCGTGCAGCGTGCCCGTGAACGCGAATGGCGCCCGGTAGCGGGGGGACACCGCCGAGCCGTGATCGAAACCAATGCTCGGACCGAGCGATGACATCATGATCATCAGGAACGGAAGTTCGATTTGGCCAGCCGTTTCCCCGTCGACAACAAGTTCGAGTCGACCGGTTCGCTTGTCACCCTTGCGAAGGCGAACCTGAAGTTGATGTCGACCGGATTCGATGAGTTGGTTGGACTCAACCAGAGTGTGATCACCGAGGGCGTTGTAGTCGACGACCAATCGACCCTGCTGGATGAAGATCGTCATTCCCGAGTTCGATGTGCCCGTGGCAAAAAGCACCCCCTCATCGCCATCGGCCAGGTCGACCACGGCAGTCAGGTCAACGTTTCGTCCAGCAATTGCAGCGCTCGCCTGTCCAGGTAGCGGGCTCATGGGCGGCCGGTAGACATATCGACGGTCGCTCGGATGGGGCGATCGATCGCGAAACCGGGTTCGGAACAATTCAAACGTTCGATCGTCGAGGGGGAGCACCCCATGGCGATCGGCTTCAGACCACCAGAGGTCGATGAGTTCTCGAAGACGATCCGGTTCACGCTCGGCGAGGTCATTGCATTCGGAGGGATCGACCGAGAGATCGAACAGTTCCCATGGCTCGGTTTCGTAGTCGGCACCTGGGGTGTGTTTGCACACGGCTTTCAGGGCACCCGAGATGATCGCTCGACTGCCACCGTTCTCGAAGTACTGGACAGTGGTCGAGGCGGGTGCGGCCGGGTCGGACAGTGATTGGACGAACGAATTACCGGTGACCGGCAACTGATCGATGCCGTGGCGAGTTTCGGGAGGTGTGACGCCGACAAGTTCGTAGATGGTCGGAGCGATGTCTGCAACGAAGGCGAACTGGTCGCGTAACGTCCCACGCTGCTCCTCGGGGATGCCCTTCGGCCAGTGCACGATCATCGGCACGTGTACGCCACCCTCGTGGGTGTTCTGCTTGTACCAACGGAACGGCGTGTTACCGCACTGCGCCCAGCCCCACGGATAGTTGGTGTGGCTGTTCGGACCACCGATGTCGTCGAGGTGGGCGATCGCCTGGTCGGGGGTCTCAAGGATGAAGTTGAAGAACTTCATCTCGTGCATGACCCCATAAGGTCCGCCCTCCTGGGAGGCGCCGTTGTCGGCGAGAAGAATGAACACCGTGTTGTCGAGTTGGTCGAGTCGGCGAAGGCCGTCGACGAAACGGCCGATCTGGTCATCGGTGTGATCAAGGAACGCAGCGAAGGCCTCCTGGAGCCGGGCAGCGAATCGCCGTTCGGTGTCGTCGAGGTCAGACCAAGGTCGAACACCGGGATTGTGCGGGGCAAGCGAGGTGTGCTCAGGGATGATGCCCATGTCGCGCTGGCGGTTGAACCAGCGTTCACGAATCACATCCCACCCTTCATCGAAGGCCCCCCGCCACTTCTCCATGTACGCCTGTGGGGCCTGATGTGGTGCATGTGTTGCACCGAACGGCAGGTAACAGAAGAACGGTCGGTCAGGGCGAACGCCAACCGAGTCGGCGATCATGCAGAGGGCCTGGTCGACGAGATCCTCTGAGAGGTGGTAGCCATCCTCGGGTGTCGCCGGTGGATCGACCGGATGGTTGTCGGCGATGAGTTGGGGATGGAACTGATCGGTCTCGCCTTCGAGAAATCCATAGAACCGGTGGAATCCTCGTGCCAGTGGCCATTGGTCGAATGGCCCGGCAGCAGAGCATTGTTCCATCGGGGCCAAGTGCCACTTACCCGAGCAGAAGGTGGCGTAGCCAGCATCGGAAAGCACTTCGGCGATCGTGGCCGCTCGATGTGAGATGTGACCGAGTTGGTTGGGGAATCCGGTTCGAAAGTTTGAGACCGACCTCATGCCAACCGCATGAGGAGCTCGTCCGGTCATGAGTGAGGCTCGCGTAGGAGAGCAGAGTGGGGTGACGTGGAAGTTGGTGTAGCGAAGGCCTCGTCCAGCAAGGGCGTCGATATGTGGGGTGTCGATCGTCGAGCCGTAGCAACCGAGTTGAGCAAAGCCCGTGTCATCAAGCAGGACGACCACCACATTCGGCGCGTCGGCTCGCGGGTGCTCACCTTCATCGAAGTACGGTTCGCTATCGGCCACCGTGCGACCGATACGCCCATGGAATTGCTCTGCTCTCGCCATGACCTCCCCCTCGCACAAACAGTAACCGACGGCTACCTAGCTGTCACGAGATGATGAAGGTCACTCCCCCTGGCGAATATGCCCAGCTTCCCAGTCCTGTTCGACCGGGTCGTCAACCAGCCCACCAAGGATGTTCAACTGTGGCACCTCGCGCAAGGATCGCTTCATCTCCGCGAAGCCTGGGAATGCAGCAAGTTCGGTCACTGCGTCCCAAAGCCGAACGGCATCCTTACCACGCGGGATTCGCGAGATCACCGGACCGAAGAACGACAGCCCATGTTCGCCAAAGGAGATGATCGGTGTCCCCACATCGCGACCGGTTCGTGCCAGCGCCATCTCACCCTCGGCGTCAATCATCTCGTCCCAAGCGGTGTCATCTGCTGCCTCGACGAACGCCAGATCGACGCCGGCGCGCTCAAGTACTTCGATGAGATGATCATGCGTTGACAACCGATCGCGCATCCCCGAACCTTTTGGCTTGTCGAAGTAGCTCTCGCCGTATGCAGTCACCACTGCGCCGAGCGCGTCTCGGCCCAACTCATGCCGAATCCGCGCCGCCACTCGCAACATGCGCAGACCAGCCGTATGGCCAAACTCGTATCCCGGCGGAAAGTGAGTGTCGTAGTCCTTGTCTTTGTTGATGAGCCGCAGCGAGATGAACCGCCAATCAACCTTCAGACTCTTCTGCACCGCCACTTCCTCAACCCAGCGCGACGTCAGCCAGGCGAACGGGCACACGGGATCCCAGAAGAATTCGATGTCATATGCATCGTCACGTGCGGGCGGAGTGGTCGGGATCTCGCGGCTCATCTGGACGACGCTACGGTCACGCCATGACCGGTGACGAGATGAGCCCTGACGCATTTCGCAACGCCGTGAAAACATTCATCACCGATTCGATCTCGACGGGAGTGGCGTGCCCCGAGTACGGAACGATCCTGCCGCCGCGCATGGTCGACCAGGCCACGAGGTGGCAGGCTGCAATCGCTGATGCCGGATTCGCTGGAATCGACTGGCACCGCGATCACCACGGCCAGGGACTGAGTGCTGATCATTCGGTCATGTGGTACACCGAATGCGCACGATCCGCTGTTGCCCCCTACGCCAATTTTCAGGGATACGTGCTCACCGCCGGTGCGCTCAGAGCTCACGGAAACAACAACCAGCGCAACCGTTTCCTCCCGGGGATCATCGACGGGTCGACCATCTGGTGCCAGTTGTTCTCAGAACCCGACGCTGGGTCAGATCTGTCGAGCCTTGCCACCAAAGCTGAGGCCGACGGTGATGGCTGGCGCATCACCGGTCAGAAGATCTGGACCTCAACGGCCCAGGTCTCACAGCGGGGCATCCTTCTCGCTCGAACCGACCCTGAGGTGAGGGGTGCTCGAGGCATCTCGTTCATGCTGATCGACATGGACCAACCCGGTATCGAGGTTCGGCCGATCACCCAGATGACCGGTGATGACGAATTCTGCGAAGTCTTCCTCGATGGGGCATTCGTGCCCGGCGATGGGCTAGTCGGATCGCTCAACGACGGCTGGCGTGTGGCCACGAGCGTGCTCGCCGATGAGCGGGCGGCGGTCGGTGCGGCATCGGTTCGTCTTGACCGGCGTGTCGCCCGAATCGCTGATGACACCACGGGGTTGGTTGATCAGGGAATGGCGCTGCGGCACATGCTGGACCGATCGGGCACCAACCCACTGCTCGGCCCGCTGTCGAAACTGGCGTTGACCGAGTACGAGACTGCGCTGAGTCGCGAACTGCTGGCTCGCCACGGAGCCGACGCACTGCTCCACACCGATGACACCGAGGCCTTTCTCTACGCCCCCGGCATGCGACTCGCCGGTGGGACCAGTGAGGTGCAGCGAGACCTTGTCGGCGAGCGACTGCTCGGTCTCCCTCGGGCACCCCGAGCCTGACCGGCATAGACGTACTGCTCCCGATGCCCGATCGGGTATCCGCCACTAGGGTAAATGCAGTTTGAGAGATGACCGTGGCGGCTGGTGAGACTCGCCGAATCGATCGATGGGGAACCCGCTTCACGGGTGCTCTGGCAACCATCGCCATCGGCGTTCCAACCCTCACATTCGGATCTGTCACCTACTGGGACACCCTCACCACCTCCGAGATCGCTGGAGCAGCTGCCTGCTCCTCCGACGTGTACGGCATCGCCGACAATGGGGTTCGGTATGTGATCGAGACATTCACCGCCGTCGGTGCCTGCGACTGGACCGTTCCCATCGGTGTGACCGAGGTCGACTATCTCGTCGTCGGAGGTGGCGGTGG
>JBDQKN010000094.1:0-7702 GCA_040263235.1 Ilumatobacteraceae bacterium | reverse complement strand
CCTCTGTCGATGATCGAACGTAACGCTGTTAACGAGGTCTCCAACTCTTCGAGTGCCTCACAAATCGCGGTGCGATTCTGTCGACAGATATCCATCCAGATTCCCGGCGAGCCGCTCGCGATGCGGGTCATGTCCCGGAAGCCCCCAGCAGCCAAACGAAGCAGAGCTGCATGCTCTTCAGAACGGTCAGCCGCCAATCCCATGAGCGACGCCGCAGTGAGATGTGGTACGTGGCTCACGACGGCAACCAGGCGATCATGAGAGTTGGGATCGAGGGCCACAACTTCGGCTCCGAGTCCGCGAACAATTCCTGCAACCGTTGAGAGCGCGTCATCGTCGGTAGCGGGGCTCGGGGTCAGTACCCAGGTTGCCGATTCGAACATCGCCGGATCAGCACCATCGAGACCATCGAGCTCACTACCAGCCATCGGATGACCGCCCACGAATCGTCCGTCCGAGAATGCTGAACACACCGGCGATTTCACTGAGCCAACATCGGTCACCGCGCCTGTGGTGGAGTTCAAGGCATCTGCCACTGCGGAGACAGCCTGATCAACTGGCACCGCTACAAAGGTGATCAGTGCGACGGGGTCGAGTTCAGAGGAGTCGATCGCACCCATCTCGAGAGCCTGCAACACCGTGTTCTCATTTAGGTCCTGCCCGTGGACTCGCCAGCCGCGAGACTTGAGGGCAAGGGCAATCGAGCCACCGATCAGCCCGAGACCGACGATGTTCGCCGATCCGACGTCTCCTGTTGTAGTCACGTGCCCGGAGCGTATCCGCCCGCCCCGGTCTCAACGCTCAGGGCGATGAGTTCGGCAGCCGTAAGATGTCGCCATTGCCCTGGACCAAGGGACCTGTCACGCAGAGGGCCAATCCGAACACGGACCAACCGTCGGACCGGATGGCCGATCGCGTCGCACATTCGCCTGACCTGCCGATTTCGTCCCTCGTGAATGGTGATACGAAGGAGGCCAGGCTCGGGTTGGGACACCTCGGCGGGCGAGGTCAGTCCGTCGTCGAGTTCAATCCCCTCGCGTAGTCGCCTTATTGATCCCGCTGAGATCTCGCCACCGCCCACTGAAGCCAGATATTCCTTTTCAACCCCACGTGATGGATGAGTCACTGCCTGAGTCAGTGCACCGTCGTTCGTCACGATGATCAGACCCTCGGTATCGAGGTCGAGTCGGCCGACTGGGTGAACCCGTGGTTCATCCGGTACCAGTTCGGTGATGCTCGTTCGCCCGTGTGTGTCGCCAACGCTGCAGATGACTCCTCGGGGCTTATTCACCAGGTAATGGACGAGACCCGGCTTCACCCCAATCGGAATGCCGTCTACCTCGATCGAATCAGCGTCCACATCGACTCGCCGGCCGAGAACAGCCTGAACCCAATTCACGCTGATTCGCCCATCGGCTATCAGTTGCTCACAAACTCGTCTGCTTCCCCATCCATGACTTGCAAGTACCTTCTGAAGTCGTTCCCCGGACGCGGATTCGACCTCATCAAGAAACCACGGCGTGTCATCAGCCATGTCAGCCGCTGCCAGCCCCATCAATGGAGTCGATACGCAGACCGTGTTCCAGAGCCTCGACGACTCCGGCGTCTGGAATGAATTCAGCGATCGAAGGCAGGTCATCCAGACTTGCCAAACCAAGCTTGTCGCAGAACAGATCAGTCGTTCCAAAGAGGACCGCTTGGCCGGGCCCAGCATCCCGGCCTACCTCAGCGATGTAGCCCCTCGCCATCAGGGTCCGAATGACGCCATCTGGATCAACTCCCCGTATCGAGGCCACTTGGGCGCGAGAAATTGGCTGCTTGTAGGCCACGATTGCCAGGGTCTCGAGTGCCGCGCCTGAAAGGCGCGCTCGCTGCTCATCGAGCACGAATCGTTCCACGTAGCCAGCCAAATCAGCAACGGTCTGGAAGCGATACCCTCCCGCAACTACCGCGAGTTCAAATCCGCTCGATCGTGCCGCATACTCCTCGGCTAGGTAGTCACAACATCGCTCGATGAGATCGACCGACTGCTCGAGAAGCTGCGCGAGTAGTTCAGCTGGTACTGGTTCGTGAGCTACGAGAACGATTGCCTCGATTGCGCGTCGAATCTCGATCAGCACGCCGTCATCGGCACTGTTGTCGTCAGTCAGTTCGATGTTGTCCATCTCAGCCCTCGTATAGATCGATCGTCATGGAGTCGGGGTCGAGATCGATACCGCCCACCCACAGGATCTCGATATCGCCGAAACGGTCGAATTGTTCAATATCGACCACTCCCTGTTTAAAGAGTTCGAGAACTGCGAGGAACCTGACGATCACCTCGATGCGATCGGCCAAGGCTCCAGTGAGGCGCCTGAAACCGATACGCCCCACTGGGGGCAGTTCCTCCAGTAGTTCCGCAACCGCATCCGCAACTGTCAACGTGATCGGGTTGACATGGAATAGGTCGACCACCGGTTCCACACGAGGAAGGAGTGCCCGAATAGCCGCACTCTGGAGGCGGCGTAGCGACGTGCCTTCTAGAAGGTCGGGCACTAAGCCGGCAAAACGTTCATCTGGCCCAACCCGTCGGGCAAAGCACCGATCGGCCTCGTCAGCGAGTCGGCTGAAGACACCAGCGACATCCTTAAAGGTCTTACATTCGAGCAGCCGAGCTAGGAGGAGATCTCGTTCGGACCAAAGAGCGAGTTCCTCATCGAGATCGCCGTCGTCAGCCCCGGGTAAGAGCCGACGAGTCTTCAACTCGACCAAGGTGGCAGCGATCAACAGGAACTCAGTCGCTACGTCGAGGTCAAGGGCCTGCATCCGCTCGACCTCGCCAAGATAGGCGTCGACGATCTGCGCCAGATCAATCTCGTACAGGTCCACCTGTTCTTTGAGGATCAACTGCAGCAGAAGGTCAAAGGGTCCCTCATATGTTCGGGTAGTCACCTCAATCGCCACAGGTGGCACGCTATCCGAGCCCTGCAGGGCCGGGTGTGACCAACGTGGCCGCAGTATCCTTCAACGGGTGACACGCGTCCTGTCCTGTATCCAGCCATCCGGCACCGTGCACCTCGGCAACTATTTAGGCGCTCTTCGGAATTGGGTTTCAGGCCAGCATGAGAAGGATGTCTTCCATGGCATCGTCGATCTGCACGCCTTGACGACCACTACAGAACCGAACGTTGTGGGAACTGCAACCGTTGAACTGGCGGCAATTCTGTTCTCCATCGGCCTCGACCCAGAGGTGGCGACTGTATTCGTGCAGAGTCATGTGCCAGAACACGCCCAACTTGGATGGATAATGGAATGCACAGTGTCCTTCGGGGAACTGTCCAGGATGACCCAATTCAAGGACAAGTCGGCTCGACGCGAGTCGGAATTCATCTCCGCCGGACTTTTCACGTATCCAGCTCTCCAGGCCGCCGACATTCTGCTTTACGACGCCAACGAGGTGCCGGTCGGCGACGACCAGCGTCAACACATCGAGATCACGCGCGACATCGCCTTACGGTTCAATCATCGCTTTGGAGAGACGTTCGTAGTGCCGGACGCTGTAACTCCTGCAGCTGGGGCCCGGGTGATGGACCTGCAGGACCCAGCCTCGAAGATGTCGAAATCAACCGACAGTGATGCGGGTTGTGTCTACCTCCTCGACCCGCCTGCATTGGTAGCGAAGAAGTTCAAGCGGGCCGTTACTGATTCCGACTCTGAGGTCAGGTACGACGTTGGCACCAAACCGGGTGTCTCGAATCTGCTCGATATTCTCTCAGCGGCATCCGGGGCATCGGTGGAGCTACTCGTCTCCGAGTACCAGCAGTATGGACCGCTCAAGGCTGATGCCGCTGCGGCGGTTGTGGCGCTCCTCGAACCGATTCAACAGCGCTATAGCGAGTTGATGTCCGACCGGGGAGAACTCGAGAGGCTCCTACGGGCGGGTGCAGAACGAGCCCGTGAGGTGGCTTCGAACACCCTTGAGCGAACCTACAGGTCGATCGGCTTACTCCCCTGCTGAGCAGTCGTCGCAACACTGATCATCGCTCGGTCGATCGGCAGATTCTCCGCCTAGCAGTGCCGGCACTCGGTGCGCTGGCAGTCGAGCCGATCTATGTTGCCGTTGATACGGCAATCATCGGGAGGGTTGGAACGAGCGAATTGGCCGGGCTGGCAGCGGCGGCAACCATCTTGGCCTTGGTCGTGGCCGGGTCGAATTTTCTGGCGTATGGCACGACCGAGCGTGTAGCTCGTGCGCTTGGGGGCGGGCAGACGGATACGGCACGATCAGTAGCCACGCAATCTCTCTGGGTAGCAATCCTGCTCTCACTGGTTTTCGTATTCGTGCTCATCACCGGCGCACCAAGCCTTATCGCCCTGGTCGGAGTTGACGGGTCAGCTGCGAGCTTCGGAGTTCGGTATTTACGAATTGCGGCGCTCGGCTTACCGGCTGTTCTCATAGCTATCGCGGCTCAGGGCGTGCTTCGAGGTGCGGGGGACTATCGCCGCCCGTTGATCGCCCTCGGTCTCGGAAATGTCCTGAACGTGATCATCGAGCTTCCTTTGGTATTCACGTTCGGGTTGTCGGTGACCGGATCGGCGGTATCCACAGTGATCAGCCAGTGGGTGGTGGCGTTTGTCTTCTTCCCCATGTTGAGACCTCTGGTCGGCACACGTGGTGAACGCGGACCCATTCGACGAGAAATGCTTCAACTCTTAATGATCGGTCGAAACCTGGTGCTGCGGGTGGTATCGATGCTTGCTGTACTGACGGGTGCTGCTCTCCTCGCCGCTCGTGGTGGTGTTTCAGACCTTGCTTCGCACCAGATCGTTGCCGGGACCTTCATGTTGCTTGCCCTGGTCCTCGATGCGGTGTCGGTACCTGCGCACACTCTGATTGGGCAGGCATTGGGTGCCGGTGATGACCATGGCGCACGGCACATCTCGGTCCGAGTCTTCACTCTCAGCATTCTCGGAGGAATCGTTCTCGCAGTGATGGTGTGCGCCTTGGCAGGTCCTGTTGCTGGCATCTTTAGCGTTGACCCGCAGGTCAGAGCATCGGCGGCGGAGGGCCTAGTAGTACTCGGCATCATCCTGGTGCCTGGCGCAGTTGCCTTCGCTGGTGACGGGGTCCTGATCGGAGCGGGCGATCACCGATTCCTCGGCATCGCCTCCACGATGCAAGCCCTAGTGATGATTCCCTTCCTGTTCCTTCCTGAGATCGCCCGAGGGCCCGGGGTCTCAAGCATCTGGCTGCTGCTTGGCGTATGGATGGTCATGAGGGCCCTCACCGTTACGGCACGCTGCCGTTCGCTGTTCTGGAGCAGCGGCCCTCACAGATGATCGGCGCGCCTCAAGGTCTCGCCCCAAACTCCCTCGCCTGCAGCGGTCTCGATCGTCGCGGAAGCCGAGCCGATACATAAGAGCAGATCTCGACCGCGTACTTCATGTTCATGCAACCTGCGAAACATACGGGTTCGCGGTCCAACAATGGTCGACATGATTCGTAGGAGTATTGAAGATGTAGCATCGATCTTGCCGATGTCATGCAGGAGTGCACCGGCGATCGCAGTGGTGGGAGGGTCGCCAGCAAGGGCGCTGAAACGCCTCGCCACATTGATGGAGTGACGCTGATCTCGCGTGTGAAGTTGAGCCCACAGTTCGCGTTCCGCCGGAGAGAGATGAAGACATGCCCACTGCATATCGACAGGATCTGGAGGCCGAGACCCTGCCGATTCGATGGTCCGTTTCACCAAGTGGACGATGTCCATCGTTATCGCCGGGCCCTCGGGTGTGCCGTTCGGTAGGTCTCAAGAAGAAGGTCCTGGCTGACTCGCGTATAGATCTGAGTCGTTGAGATCGAGGAATGGCCGAGCATTTCTTGCACATATCGAAGATCGGCACCCCCATCGAGCATGTGGGTGGCACATGAGTGACGAAGGACATGCGGTGACAGGTGCTCTGCCAACCCGGTTCGTTCCCCAGCCGAGCGGAGAACCAGCCAAATTCCCTGCCGTGTCAAACGCCCACCGCGCTGGTTAAGGAACAAAGCATCAGCATCTCCTCGCCGACGCCACCGCTCGGGCACGAAGTTAGGCCGCCCTGACTCGAACCAGTCATCGAGGGCTTCGGCAGCCGCACCACCGAACGGAACTATCCGCTCCTTCTCCCCCTTGCCGAACAGGCGAACCGTTTGACTGTCACGGTCGATGGCTCCCGATGACAACGAGGAAACCTCAGTTACCCGAGCACCGGTTCCGTACATGAACTCAATGAGCGCTCGATCACGGAGGCCGACCGGTGTTGAGATCGGACACGAGTCAATGAGCGAAACAACCTGTTCGATTGTCAACGGCTTAGGAAGGCCTCCTGGAACTCGAACACCTTCAAGACGAGCGGTCGGGTCGTCACTTCGACTGGCCTCGGTAACCAGATGCCGATGCAACATTCGAATGGCAGCTAGGCCCCGGGCGACACTGGAATTTGCTGCCCCAGAATCGCGACGGGCAGCGATGAAGCGCTCAATATCGGGTCTCAGGACAGTCTGGAGGTCCAACTCATTCAGACGCAGCCACTGGCAATAACCAATGAGGTCTCGCCGGTACGCAGCAATGGTATTTCTACTTCGCCCACGCTCAGCAGTGAGCCAAACGAGAAAGTGCTCAGCATCTAGCGGTAGATCTACATCTTCAATCTCAGGTAGCGGTGCCAACTCACCGGTCCTCATCCACAGAACGGAGTCGGTCGGAAGCCGCTTGGAGCCCGATCATGGTCTTTGCATCGGTGATGGCTCCCGATCGGATCAGATCATGGGCTGCATCAAGGGGCAGGTGAAGCTCTGCCATGAACTCCTCCTCTGGCCCCTGAAGATCGCGGCCAATTGGTCGACAGCCAGTGGCCATAAATATGTCGGTTGTGGCGTCGGTCATGCCCGGCGATGGATGAAACAGCGCGAGATGATCCAATCGATTCGCCAAAAGGCCGACCTCCTCCGCCAATTCCCGATGGGCGGTGGCCTCTATAGGTTCACCTTCGACGTCGCGCATTCCGGCTGGGATCTCTATGAGTTCCATTCCACAACTCGGCCGATACTGACGAACGAGCACAACCGAGGGCCGCCCCTCAGGGTCGAACAGGATTGGAACGATTCCGACTGCTCCCGGCGAACGGACAATGTCGCGCTCAAACACTCGCCCGTCTGGGGCAACGAACGACCCCGAAACGAGATTCCAGATGTGTCCCTGATGAATCAGCTGGTCTCGAAGGTGCCTGAACCCGCCCATTGGACTTAGGCGATCGTGGAGTGTCCGAGGCGACGGGCTTCAGCCCTGTGGAGTGACGCTGCAACCAAATCCCGAAAGAGTGGATGTGGACGATCCGGACGACTCTTGAACTCCGGATGAGCCTGTGTAGCGACCCAATACGGATGATCGGCAAGCTCCACGAACTCGACGAGCCTCCGATCTGGTGAGACACCACTGCAGACAAGACCCGCCTCCTCGAGCCGCGACCGATACTGAGGGTTGAACTCGTACCGGTGGCGGTGCCGCTCACTGACAACCGGTTCGCCATAAGCATCGTGAACCTTGGTGCCGGGGGTGAGGACGGCGTAGTACGCGCCGAGGCGCATCGTCCCGCCCTTGTCGGTCACGTCCTCCTGCTCGTGCATCAGGTCGATCACCGGGTCGGGCGTGTGCGCCATGAACTCGGTCGAGTGCGCCTGCTG
>JBDQKN010000093.1:0-7729 GCA_040263235.1 Ilumatobacteraceae bacterium | reverse complement strand
TCGCCTTCGTCGCCGGGTTGCTGCGCTCATCGGCGCTGTTGGTGTGTTCGGATGGGCAGGTGCAGCGGCGGCGGGTGCCAGCGTCGGCTTGGCCACCACGGGCAACTTGCCGGCTCCTGTTCAAGATGTGGTCGCCGACGTGCTCGAAGTGGTGAACATCGAAGTGCCTCGCCCGGTTCGCAGCATCGAAATCAACGGCCGTGGTGATGACTCAGCCGACGTGTCCGGCGATGTCGCCGGCGATGTGACCACGGGTGCCGGCGATCCTGGCCAGAACGATCCGTCGGGTGCAGTCCCCGTTGACGCTCAGTCGACCGATGAGAACCAATCCCCCGCCACGTCGTCGGCTCCGTCGACGCCCGGCTCGACCGTGGCACCTACGACCACCACAACCGAGCCAGCCTCAGGGGCGGTTATTTCAATCACCATTCCCTCGGTGGGCACATCGACTACCTCGACCACTGCTCCAGAATCCGCCGACAACGGCAATGACGAGCGGAACATCCCAACCGTCGACATTCCCATCAACACTCTCCCGATAAATGTCTGTGACGGACCGGCAGCCAGCAGAAACCCGAACTGCGCAACCACCACGACGAGTCCGCAGTCGGATAATTCGGATGACCAGTGGAACAACGGCGATGACGACGAGGACGAGTTGGACTCGCCCGGACAGGCCTGTGACGGGCCTGCGTCAACCCGCAATCCGAACTGTTCATCGACCACCACAACCACCCCGCGCTGGAACGACGACGATGATGACGACGATGACGACGACGACCGGGACTGGCCTGGAACCTCCTGCGACGGACCGGCCGCCAGCAGAAACCCGAACTGCGCAAGCACTACGACGACAACCACCACGACCATGCCGTCGAATCCATTCGAGAGACTCATTCCTCGAGTGCCGGGCGAGGACGCGGATGATGATGACGACGACGATGACGACGACGAGCGCGGTAACTCCGGTAACAGCGACAACAATCGGGGCGGTAACGGCAACGGACGCTGGAGCCAAGTGGAGAGCACAGATCGGGCCGCACGCGACGACGATGACGACGACTGACGCCTTCGATTGACCTGTGCTGAGAGTTCGGTGAGACTGCTCACATGACCGTCAGCGAACCTGTTGCCAATCCATATCTCTCAGGCAACTTGGCGCCTGTCTCAGAGGAAGTCACAGCACTTGACCTCAAGGTGACCGGCACGCTGCCGACAGAACTCACCGGTCGATATCTGCGCAACGGTCCCAACCCGGTCGCCTCCGTTGACCCGGCGAAGTACCACTGGTTCACCGGCACCGGCATGGTGCATGGCATCCGCCTCGACGAAGGCAACGCCCGCTGGTATCGGAACCGCTGGGTTCGCACCGACGAGGTTGCACGGGTCCTTGGTGAGGATGCTCCACCCTCTGACTGGCCCGACGATCATCGACCGTTCAGCGCGAACACAAATGTGATCGGCCACGCAGGGTCGACATGGGCAATCGTCGAGGCAGGATCGCCCCCGGTCGAACTGTCATATGACCTCGACACCGTTCGAATCTCAAATCTCGACGGCACACTTCCCCGTGCATTTTCGGCACACCCCAAACGAGATCCGGTCACGGGAGAGTTACACGTCATGACCTACTGGTGGGGTTGGGGAAATCAGGTTCAGTATCTGGTCGTTGGCACTGACGGTCGAGTGAAACGAACCGTTGACATCCCGCTGCCAGGTGGACCGATGATCCACGACACCTCGATCACCGACCGGTTCGTCATGGTCTTTGACCTGCCGGTGATCTTCAATCTTGAGGCAGCGATGAACGGTGCTGGCCTGCCCTATTACTGGGATCACGACTACACACCCCGAGTTGGCCTCATCCCGCGGCACGATGACGCCGGGAACGATGTTGGGGCCGAGGGCGTTCACTGGTTCGAGATCGATCCGTGCTTCATCTTCCACCCGATGAACAGCTTCGACACCACGAACGATCGCGGCGATGACGTGGTGATCCTCGACGCCGTTCGGCATCCACGAATGTTTGACCGAGATCGGCGGGGGCCAAACGAGGGCCCACCCCGGCTCGACCGCTGGACGTTCAACCTCACCACCGGATCGACCAGCCAAGAAACACTCGATGAGCGTCCGCAAGAGTTCCCGCGTGTCGATGAACGTCTCGTCGGCAAGCCCTATCGATATGGGTATGCAGCTGGTGTGGGCCGCGAGTTCCGCCAGGATGCGATCTCACGTATCGACATGTTCACCGGCCAGGTCGAACGCCGAACCGACTCCGACCGTTACGGATACGGCGAGCCGGTCATGATTCCTCGACACGACGCAGCAGCCGAAGACGACGGTTGGGTGATGGCACTCCGCCACGAGTGGGAATCAGACCTCAGCGAACTCGCTGTGTTTGACGCAGGGGACATCACTGGCGACCCGGTCGCCGTTGTTCACCTGCCGGCCCGAGTGCCAAACGGCTTCCACGGGAACTGGATACCCGACGCCTGAGGGTCACTGCGTCGCCATTATCGGTGACGATCAGGGAGCTCCGGTGGTGTGTGGTTGACGATCGGGACGCCCGATAATCGTGGTGCCATCAGACCGAGTAACGACGACCGAACGGTCGGGCAGCACGTCAATCTGCCAGCCACGATCGTGAACATGGTGATGACAGGCTGAACACAGCGGACCGAGGTTCGCAAGATTGGTGAGGCCACCATCTTCCCACGGCACGATGTGGTGGATCTCGCAGCGATCGAACGGACTATCGCAGTCGGGCACCATGCAGGTTGCATGAACTGCTGCGAGTGCGGTTCGCTGAGCAGTTGTTGCCAGCCGTCGTGAGCGTCCAACGTCAAGTGGAAGACCAGCGCCGTCGATCACGATCGGCGTGATGCCGGCAGAGGTCGCCATCTCTCGAACTGCACGGACATCAACCGGTGATCCGTTCACGTATTCGCAGACCGATGAGTCGTGCAGACCTGTGGTGAGCGTCGTGAGGTCGATCAGGACGCCAACACTGGTCGCCGCAGGTCCCGATCGATCAAGGTCGCCACAGATGAGTCCGACCAACGCGTCAGCAGTCGCCTGCTCACGGGTCAGGGTGCGGTCGTTATTCATCAGACGACCTGCAGCCCGATCGAGCACATCGACGAGTCGTTGGTAGTCACCGCTCGTGAACTGGCCGTTCAAGCGACCGAAGCCCTCTCCCTGCGAGAACCAGTGACGCAGTGACCGCTTCTCGCGGATGCGCTTCGCACGCTCGATTCCGAGCTCGGCAGCGATCCTCGTGATGAGGCGTTGCACAAAGCGCCTGAGTTGAGCCGGCGGACGATTGTTTGCCGCAACTGCGATCTCACGGTCGTGTTCGACGAGACGCGCTGCAACCGCTGGTTCGGCACCGTCCCATTCGGTGGCGACGACATCAACATGATCGGTTGAGCACCGACCATCGGTGAGCCTGGCGGCTAACGATGGAAAGGCCTTCAGACAACGTGACCGACGATGACGCCGACGCCCTTCAGCTGGGGAGAGCCCAGCATCAGCATCGAGCGTCTCGGGGGCAACGCCTGGATCTGACACCGGCGAAGACAGGCCCTCGCCCGATCCCGCATCAGGGCTCGGTCGATCCGACTCATTCACCGATGAATCAGCAGTCGCACTGAGTTGCACAGCGTGATCTCGGAGCCGCGCCTCAAGTGAGGCGCCGATGCCAAGCCACACCCGCAACTCTCCAATCGCTTGGCGGACTTCAATCGAGGACAACCCACTCACATCGAGCGAACGAGCGATCTCCAACACATCGTCGGGCACGCCCACGAGGGGCATAAGCGTGAAGCCCTCGTGCTGCGCAATCCGAGTTGAATCCATGCACCGAACATATGTTCGGGGTGTGACACTCTCTCGACGGCACCGATCTCTGGTTCAATCAAGGCATGCCACGTCGCAAGATCATCACGATCGCCTCCGTCAACGTCAACGGAATCCGCGCCGCCACTCGCAACGGAATCGCCGGATGGATTGCTGACCGAAAGCCCGATGTGGTGACGATGCAAGAGGTACGCGCCACCGACGACATCTTCGTCGACCATGTCGATCAACTCTGGGGGTCAGGCTGGAACCGGGTCCATGGCGAAAGCGAAGCGAAGGGTCGTGCCGGCGTCGCTATCGTGGCTCGGCACCAGATCACCAACTCACAGATCGACATCGGTACCCCAGCAAGCCGGTTTGACCGGGCTGGTCGGTGGGTTGAAGCGACCATCGCAGTTCCAGGCCTCGACCTCCCACTCACCGTGGTATCGGTCTACGTGCACACCGGTGACGCCGACAGTCCCGAGCGCATGGAGGAAAAGCTCGCCTTCATGTCGGCGATGACCAACCGAATGGAGGCCCTGAGAGCAACCGGCAACCATGTGCTCGTAACCGGCGACCTCAATGTGGGACATACCGAGCTCGACATCAAGAACTGGAAAGGCAACCGCAACAAGGCCGGTTTCTTGGAAGTAGAGCGTGCATGGTTCGACCGTTGGTTCACCGAACTTGGTTGGGTCGATGTCGCCCGGGCCCAAGCCGGAGATGTCGAAGGCCCGTACACCTGGTGGAGTTTCCGAGGCCAAGCATTCGACAAAGACGTCGGATGGCGGATCGACTACCAGATCGCCACACCCGAACTCGCTGAACGAGCAGTGGCCTGCCATGTTGATCGAGCCCCGAGTTACGCAGAGCGCTGGAGCGACCATGCCCCGCTTGTGGTCGACTACCGGCTCTGATCAGATCCGTTCGAGAGTTTCGCCGTCGAACAGCGCAGTAATACCGAACCGTGCGGCATCAGCCGCCAGGTCTGGTCCGCTCGGCACATCACCAACACGAGCCCGACGTGCGGAATCGAGCACCAGAGGGAGCACCGTCGCATCGCTGGTCGAGTTGAGGAATACGCCAGGACGACCAAGGACGAACCGCACCGCTCGATCGATTGCCTCGGCATCGCGCAATGGCTCGTACCACGAGTAGCGGGGGCCGTCAGCGTCATCGGCCCACCGGCCCCTGGCGATCGACTTGATGGTCTGCACCGCCACCGAGCGCTCTGCACACACCTCCATCAGCAACTCGGCCGAGGATCGATATGACTCGATACCAAACAGCGAGGAATTCATCGGGAAGAGCACCGAGTCGAAATCGAACCGTTCGAGGCTGCGCAGATGCATATCAACGATGCGCAAACCATGTCCCGTGACCCCGATGTGGTCAACCAATCCTTCCTCGCGGGCCAGGGCCAGCGCAGCAACCGCACCATCGGGAGCGAACGCTCGGTCCCACTCATCGGGCTCGACCAGATTGTGTAACTGGATCAGTTCGACCTTGTCGACGCCCATCCGTCGTAGTGAATCCTCAAGGCCTGCCCGAGCCGCGTCACCTGACCGCTCCCCCGTCTTGGTGGCAAGGAACACCTCAGACCGGTGCTCGGCCAACCACGGCTTCATGGCATCTTCAGCATGGCCATAGGAATGGGCGGTGTCGAGATGATTGACACCTGCCTCCCGAACTGCGTCAAGAGTGGCCCGTGCCCGCTCAACCGACATCGCCCCAAGCGCTGCTGCTCCGAAAATCACCCGAGAGGATTGATGCCCGGTACGGCCAAACGGCGCTAGTTCAATCATGAGTCGACCCTACACGGGTCAGAAATCCATGATCAGGCCGTGCCGTCACGCTCTGATTCGTCTCGAGCCAATTCGTCCACACCGGTCAACGGTGGACGCATCCGACGGTAAACCGCCCTGCCCAAGAGATGTGTGCCCACCGGGCCGGTGACCAATTGCAGAACAACTACCAGCAACGCTGTCACCAAGGCAGCCATCGAACGGACGGCAGCCGCCACTCCGAGGGCGATCGTCAAGATCCCGAGCGTCGGGGCTTTTGCTGCAGCATGCATCCGGGCATACACATCGTCAAACCGCCACACCCCAACCCCAGCCAACAGGATCAAACCCGAACCGAGAATCAACGCGATGGCAGCGACGACATCAATCACGGGACTCATCGCTCGTCACCTCGACGTTCCACATAACGAGCCATCACTCCGGTCCCGACGAATGCCACCAGCGCGACGACCAGCACGGTGTCGAGAGCACTGATCGCGTTCTCTCGGGCGGTCTCAACGAGGATCCCACAAGTCACCACCATCAACAATCCATCAAGGGCGATCACCCGATCAGCCACTGATGGACCCACAAACAACCGCCACATGAACAACGCTCCGGCCAAGGTGAGCACAACGAACGCAATGGTGATTCCGACGGCGATCATGACGTTTGCCTCGCCGCCTCAAGTTGGGCTCGCGCTGCACGAGAGCCGAAGGCCCTGACCGACAGCGCTTCGAGGTGCAGCAGGTCGCGGCGGACGTCTTCGATGTCGTGTAGGTGCAACACATTCACATAGATCACCGCGGGCGAGCCCGATACCTCAATCGTCACCGTGCCCGGGGTGAGGGTCACCACATTGGCCACCACGAGCATGGCCAGATCAGATTCTGTGCGAAGCGGCACCGCAACGATTCCCGTATTGATCCGGTTCCTCGGTGTCAGGATCTCCCATGCCAACACCAGATTTGATTGCACGAGTTTCACCACGACGTAGCCCAGGAAATACGCCAATGCGAGTGGTTGCACCCGCGCCCGGTCGCCGGCAGCAGCGCCAACGCACGCCGCTCTCGGCAGTCGGGCTCCTGCGAGCACGACGCTCGCGACGAGCACACCACCCACCAGATTGCCGATGCTGAGGTCGTTCCACAACAACAACCACAACACAACCAGCCAGAGCCCCACACCTGAGAGTCGGATCACACTCATGGCGCACCACCCAACACCGCCGAGATATACCCCTCAGGGTTGAGCAGGTCAGATGCTGCCCGCTCAGACAACGAGTAGAGCCCTCCCGCAGCTACCGAGAACGCCAGCGACACCAGTACCAGAGCCGCTGTTCCAACCACCATGAGCACCGGGCTCCCGAGTCGGCCGCTTACGACCGGTTCCCGCTGCGGCTCCTCATCGGCCTCACCCCAGAACACCCCGGCCCAGATCTTGGTCATTGAGAACAGTGTGAACAAGCCCACCGACAGCGAGATAGCGACGATCCACCATGAACCTGCCTCGGCACCCGCATCGACCAGTGCGAACTTCGCGAGAAAGCCCGAGAACGGAGGAAGACCAGCAAGGCTGAGCGCGGGCACAAGGAACAGTCCTGCAATGAGCGGAGCAGATCGAACAAGCCCACCGATCTCTGAGAGCCGACTCGAACCCGCGCGACGATCGACCAAACCAGCCACAAGGAACAGCGCTGTTTTCACAATGATGTGATGAATCACATAGAACACAGCTCCGGCCAAACCTGCAACGGTGAACAACCCCAGACCGAGGATCATGTATCCGATTTGACTGATGATGTGGAACGCCAAAATCCGCTTCATGTCATCCTGCGCGATCGCCCCGATCACGCCGACGACCATCGTGGCGCCAGCAATCCACAGCAGCACGGTGCCCATGGTGTCACTCGGTTCGAACAACAGGGTCTGAGTCCGGATGATCGCGTACACACCAACCTTGGTGAGCAACCCAGCAAAGATCGCCGTGACGGGACCTGGCGCCGTTGGGTAACTGTCAGGCAACCAGAAGAACAACGGGAACAGTCCCGCCTTGATACCGAACACCACCAGAAGCAATAGCGAAAATCCTGTCCGCAACTCGGG
>JBDQKN010000092.1:0-7786 GCA_040263235.1 Ilumatobacteraceae bacterium | reverse complement strand
GCAGAGGGCAGCGTCGTCGTCGGGCGCCACCGTACGCAGATCGATCACGGTTCGCCCCTCTGCAACTCGTGCGATCACGGGAAGTGGAGCCGACCGCCGCAGTTGAGCGGCATGGTCTCCGGCGACCGTGATTGCCACCGAAGGCACCAAAGCGTCTGGAGCGGCGCCGGCTCCGACGAGCGCATTCGAGTTGACTGCCTCGCCAATACCCGTGGACTCGATGATTCGTTCCGCACGGCTCATCAACTGGTCAAGAGTGGCTGAGGCCATCGCCCAGAACGGCACGACATCGACAACATCACGGCGCACATATGACAGGAGCACCTCCTGAAGCGGAACGATGGCGTGATGCCCTGGCCTGAGGGCACGCATCAACGGATGAGAGGCGCATCGATCCACCAGATCTGCTCGCCCAGCAATAATCCCGCATTGCGGACCGCCAAGCAGTTTGTCGCCGCTGAAGGCAACTAGATCGGCGCCTGATTCGAGTGTCTGTCGCACGGCTGGCTCATTGGAAATCCACGCGGGCAGCGGTCTGCATGAGCGAGGCAGCCATGGCGCATTGGCATCGAGCAGGCCCGAACCGAGATCAACCACAACCGGCGGCTCGAGGCCAGCGAGTTCTCCCACAGGAGCACTTTCGACGAATCCGGTCATCGCGAAGTTCGAGGAATGAACTCGCATCACCAATGCGACGTCGAGTTCAGGATTCTCAACCGCTGCGCGATAGTCGGCTAGACGCGTGCGATTGGTGGTGCCCACGTCGACGAGCCGAGCGCCCGATCGAGCCATAACTTCAGGCACCCTGAATCCGCCACCGATCTCAACACTCTCACCGCGTGAAACGGCCACGTCTCGACCCTCGGCTAACGCAGCCAACATGAGCAGAACCGCTGCCGCGTTGTTGTTGACAACAATGGCTGATTCGGCTCCCGTGAGTACGCGAATCAGGTGTGAGATCGAGTGATGGCGAGAACCGCGCTGCCCAGTACCACGGTCGAATTCAACGCTCACGGCGCGTCCGTCGCGTCCAGCAGCTAAGGGCGCTCGACCGAGATTGGTGTGGAGCAACACTCCAGTCGCGTTGATGACCTCTTCAACTAGGGAGTCAGAAAACGCAGTTGCCGCCTTCACGGCACGATCATGTATCTCCGATGGGGTCCCCCCACCGATGACCGCTCCACGAGCCAAGTCGACAAGAAGATCGTGAGGCAAGTCGGATCCTCGGGCGAGGCTCCGCGCCAGACCGTCAACCGACGGCGGCCGCTCGTTCGACCCGATGATCTCCCCCACCGCCGAGAACCTACCGAACCACGACTCGCAACGCTTAGGTCAGCGCAAAGCCTTCATAGCCATGAGCGGCGATGGTGTTGATCCGCTTTCGGTACCGCGGCGCTCCGCCGTTGTAGATCATGTGACGCTTGATGTCGTGCCCGTCAACATTTGAGTTGTATCCGGTGAACCAACTGCGGGCGTTGCGGAGAAGGACCATGCCGTAGAGATCCTCAACCTCGCGAACCCAAGCATCCTGAGCGTCGACGGTGCACTCAACTCGCGTCTGCCCGTTCTCACGCATATGGGTGATCAGGCCAGCAGCCCATTCCACCGAGGACTCAATAGCTCGAGGGAAGTTCGTTGACACCGAAGCACCCTGCGGGCCAGCAAGCATGAGCAGATTGGGGAACCCGGCAACCTGCACACCGAGATAGGTGCGGGGGCCATCGGCCCACACCTCCCGGAGGGCCACCCCATCACTTCCGCGAATATCCATGCGATCAAATGCACCGGTGATCGCATCGAATCCCGTGGCGTAGATGATCACATCGAACTCGTAGGTCGAGTCGGTGGTCTCCACCCCTTCAGGCACAAATCGAAAAATTGGAGCCTCAGAAATGTAGACGAGGTGAACGTGATCGTGGTTGTAGGCCTCGTAGTAATTGGTCTCGAGTGGCACGCGTTGCACGCCGAAGCCGTGGTCGGTCGGGATCAACTTCTCGGCAATCGCCGGATCGTTCACCCGCTGCCTGATCTTGTCCGCAATGAAGGCTGAGAAGTCGGCGTTGGCCTCCTCCTCCATCAGCACCTCTCGGAAGTTGGCAAGCCAGATTCCAAAGCCGGGCTGCTCGTACAGCTCCTCCCAGAACGCATATCGATCAGCTGGCTCAACATCGTGGAACGACCGCGAGTCTGGGCCATGGATGAACCCTCCTGGCGTTTCCGCACAGCGGTTGAGGATCTCCTCATAGTTCGCACGGATCTCATCCATCTCGGCATCATCAATTGGGCCATTGCGTAACGGGGCGCACCAGTTCGGCCGACGTTGGAAAACATGGAGTGAACCGACCGACTGGGCTATCGCTCCAATGATCTGAACGCCAGTTGCCCCCGTTCCGATCACAGCAACCCGCTGGTCGGTGAGGTCCACCGGCTCATGGGGCCATTCATACGTGTGGAATGACAGACCTTCGAAGCGATCAAGTCCCTCGTAACGAGGGAGGGTTGGTGCTGACAGTAGGCCGATTGCTGGCAGCAAAAGGTTGCAGGTCAGTTCTGTTCCATCCGTCAGGCGAATCTCCCACCTCCGGTCGGTTTCACTCCACGTCGCAGACTCCACACGAGATTCGAATCGCATCTGATGGCGAAGGTCGAACCGTTCGACCACGTGCTCGAGATACTTGAGGGTCTCTGGCTGCGGGGAGAACCGCTCTGTCCAATGCCAGTCGGAGAGCAACTCGCTCGAGAACGAGTACCCGTAGCTGTAACTCTCAGAGTCGAAACGACAGCCGGGGTATCGATTCCAATACCAGGTTCCCCCGATGTCTCCTCCCGCCTCGAGAACAAGCACGTCGACACCCAACTCCCTGAGTTTGTGGAGTGCATAGATGCCACAGACGCCTGCGCCGATGACGATCGCCTCGTGATGCTCAACCGTCAGATTGCCACTGCCACCCATCGTCTCGTTCGCGCTCACGAAGCCGACCGTAGACGAGCATCGGAGCCCGTTGAAAGGCGGGGCTCAGTGGGTGCGAACCGGAATCTTCGCTACTTCGGGTTGTGCCGCTGCCGGCATCGGCACCTCAATGGTCAAGATGCCATGCTCGTAATCGGCAGAGATGTCGTTGATATCGACCCCTGTCGGCACCCTGAGGGTGCGTCGGAATGTCCCGTATCGGAACTCGCTGAACCTGCCATCTCGGTCATCGACCCGCTCCTGTGAGCGTTCCGCAGAGATGGTGAGCATCCCATCGGCAACCGTGATCTCAATGTCGTCATCGGGATCTGACCCGGGAAGTTCAGCGCGAACGATGAGTCGGCCGTCCTTCACGTGCTCCTCAACGCGAATCAGATGATCGCGCCGGGTCAGCCCGTCGCGTCGGAACGGGTCCCAATCGTCCATCCAGTCGCTGAAGCGCTGAATAAGCGGGTCGGGTCGAAGGTCGAGCAAGGTCGTCATGGTCACTCCTGAGATTCGGTTGTCGTGGGGGCTCGACGCCACCACCGATGTTCCGGACCGGCGGTGGCACCCATGAGCCATGTTGCCAAGTGCTGAAATCGGCGGGGAGTGGAATCCGTACTCAGCCACAGCGACAAACCACGCTCCAACCACCAACCGATGAATTTGGTACCGTCGCAAAGGCAACCGTTTCGGGGGGAACGATGGGTGACGCAGTCAACATCACGGATTCGGGAGGAGTGCGACGTATGACGTTGTGCCGCCCCGAGGCATACAACACGATCACACCAACCCTTCGGGACGAACTCGCCGACGCCATCGAGTCAGCCCAGCATGACCGATCGATCAGGGTGCTGCTCCTTGACGCTGACGGCCCGGCATTCTGTGCCGGTTACGGGCTCGACTGGGCAACCAATGCTCAAGCGGACGAGGAAGCCCGAGGTCAGCAAGGGCGGATCTGGGACACCGCAGCCGACCTTCACATGATCGGCGAGTTCGCCAAGGTGTGGGCCCAGTTGCATGAATCAGTCAAGCCAACCATTGCTGCGGTGCACGGCTGGTGCATCGCAGGAGGCACGAATATCGTCTTCAATGCGCACCTCATCATTGCTGCCGAATCAGCGCGCTTTGGATACCCACCGAGCAGGGTGTGGGGTATCCCCGAAGCACCTTGGACCTGGGTGGCTCGTATGGGTCTCCAACAGGCTCGCCGCTACATGCTGACAGGCGACGAATTTGACGCAAAGCAGGCTCTCGACATGGGACTGGTCCTCGACGTGGTGCCCGATGAGAACCTGTCGTCGGCTGCGATGGCGCTCGCTGAGCGGATCGCCCTTGTGCCCACCAGCCAGTTGGAGATGATCACTCGCGCGCTCACCGCTGTGGCCGACCAGATGTACGACCCCGTGTCCTCGAGACGTCTCGGAACGATCTTCGACGGCGTTGCCCGACACTCCCAGGAAGGCAACAACTTTGTCCAACGTTCCACCGAAGTCGGCTTCCGGGAAGCTGTCCGTGAGCGCGACCGGCCGTTCTCCGACTATGGCGAACGACCCAGTTCCTGACCAACCACATCCCGCAAGGAGCACCCGATGACCGTCATTCCGCTCACCCTCAGCCACACCGTTGGACCCACAGAGCCAGAGGTTCTGAACTTGACGATCGGCGATGTGCTCCGCCGCGCTGCCACGGAACGACCAGATCAGGCGGCCCTCATCTCCAGTTCCACTGGGGCAACGTGGACATTCGCTGAGCTGCTTGCCGATGCCGAAGCGGTGGCGACAGCGCTCATCGATCGATTCCAACCCGGCAGCCGAATCGCTATCTGGGCGCAGAACCTTCCAGAGTGGGTGGTAGCCGAATATGCGATTGCCCTGGCGGGAATGGTCATTGTCACTGTCAACCCGAATCTGCTTCCCGACGAGGCTGCATATGTGTTCAACCAGTCGAAGTCTGTTGGGGTACTCGCCTCCACGTCGTATCGAGGACGGGATCTCAAGGCCATTGCCACTGACCTCCTCGAGCGGTGTCCGACTGTTGAACAGGTCATCGAATTGGGCTCCATCGCCGAGCTCGTGACAGAGGGACGAGCCTCTTCCTCTCTCCTTCCTACTCCCGACCCAGCCGATCTGGTCATGATCCAGTACACCTCAGGGACCACCGGATTTCCGAAGGGGGCGAGTCTCCACCATCGAGGACTGGTCACCAACTCGCTTCACTCAACCTTGAGAAACGGGTCGCAACCCGGTGACGTGATGCTCGGCGCTATGCCGCTGTTCCACACCGGAGGGTCGGTCTTGGCGGTTCTCGCATCTGGAACGAGGATGCTGACCATCGTGGTGGTGGAGGAATTCGAACCAGGCCACGTGCTCGACACCATTGAGAGATACAACATCAATCTTGGTGGAGGGGTGCCAACCATGCTCATCGCCATGATGGAACACCCGACGTTCGCCGACCGCGACCTCAGTTCGCTGAAGACCATCACCTCGGGCGGTTCAACGGTTCCCGCTGCACTCGTCGAGCGATGCGAACGCGAAGTCGGAGCCAAACTGACAATCGTCTTCGGCCAGACCGAAATGTCGCCCGTCGCAACGATGACTCGACCCGACGACGACGTAGCTGACAAAGCCAACACCCTCGGGATGGCGCTGCCTCACGTTGAAATCAAGATTTGCGACGCTGACGGGAACACCGTCCCGATCGGCGAGGCCGGAGAGTTCTGCACCCGCGGGTACCTGAACATGCTCGGCTACAACGACAACCCGGAAGCGACATCTGAGACGATTGATGACGACGGTTGGCTGCATTCCGGCGACATCTGCTCGATGGATGAGCGCGGCTACTGCTACATCGTCGGACGGCTCAAGGACATGATCATTCGCGGTGGCGAGAACGTCTACCCCAAGGAAATCGAAGAGGTGCTCTTCAGACATCCTGACGTGGCCGAGATCGCTGTAGTCGGTCTGCCCGACGACAAATGGGGAGAGGTCGTTGGAGCCGTGGTGCGGCCAACACCGGGTTGCATGCCGAATGCCGCAGAGCTTCGTTCGTTTGTGCGGGAACACCTCGCTCCCCATAAATGCCCGGTGGCATGGTTCAGCACCGATGGGTTCCCTCTGACCGGGTCGGGGAAGATTCAGAAGTTCAAACTTGTAGAGAAGTGGACACATGGTGAGCTCACACCACTCACCTGATCTCCTGAACACGCCGTGAATTAGCGTTTCGGCCGTGACCCGAATTGCGATGCTTCTCTGCGACGACCTCGGCGAAGACATTGCATCGATAGAGGGTGGGTATCTCGACCTCTACGCTGACCTGCTCAACTCTGCCGGCGCCGAATTCGAGCCTGTCGACATGGTTCCATTTCGATCCCATGAGGGCGAATTACCGACCGCAGGTCAACTCCGCTCGGTCGATGCCATCATGATCAGTGGCTCAAGGGCAGGGGTCTATGAACCACACCAATGGCTCCCACCCCTTCTCAAGACGGTCAGAACTGCTATCGATCGGCAGGTACCAACGATTGGCGTTTGCTTTGGCCATCAGGTGGTAGCCGCGGCACTTGGTGCCGAGGTTGCTCCCTTCGAAGGAGGATGGAACCTCGCTGGAGTCGATTATCGATTCGATGGGCAGGCTCTCCCCGGCAGTCGAATCGACGGAGCACGCCTCATCGCATTCCACAGGGATCAGGTCCGTGATGTGCCGGACGGGACTCGCCGATACCTCACGGCCGATCGTTGTGAGATCGCCGGTCTGGTCGGCGAGTCGCTCCTGACGGTGCAACCCCACCCTGAGTTCTCCCCACGGGTTGCAGAAGCGATCCTGCGATCGGGAATGGGTAGTCGATTCGGCGAGGCTGATATCACCGAAGCACTTCCCAAACTTCTGGGACGATTCGACACGGTTGAGACCGCACGTTGGATGAGGGCAACAATCGATCGTTCACCAATCCTCGCCTGATCTAGGTTGCCCTTCATGGGCGAGAACACGACGATCACGGTTGAACGCTTCGATGAGGTCGAGATTCTCACGTTGAACCGGCCGGAACGGATGAACGGCATCACCCAGACCATGGTGCGTGAGCTCGGGGAATATTGGACAGCGAAACAAGCCGACACATCCACTCGAGTGGTGGTGATGAGGGGAGCCGGACGAGGCTTCTGTGCTGGCCTCGACATCAAGGCCCATGTCGAGGGAGACGACCGGCCGGTGTTCACTGCTGGCGAATTCTCGTTATCTGATCTACCCGTTTTGATGCGTCGTGCACCGCAGCCGATCGTCGCGCTGCTCCATGGAGGAGTGTCGGGGGGCGGATTCGCAATGGCGTTGGCCGCCGATTTCCGATTCGCGGGCCACACCCTCAAAATGAACGATGCATTTGCCAGAATCGGGATGTCGGGCTGCGAGATGGGCGTGAGCTTTCATCTCCCCCGCATCGTTGGCGAGTCGGTGGCCCGAGAGTTGATCTACACCGGCCGCTACGTTGACGCAGCTCGAGCACTCCACATCGGGTTGGTCACGGGCGTCGCTCCCGACGATGCCCTGATGGACACCGCTCAGCCCTTGATCGATGATCTTCTTGCGGTGTCACCGTTTGGTCTCATCCAGTCGAAGCGGACACTCGATCGATGCCTTGGAGTCGATGACCTACCGACGGTCATAGCGATCGAGGCAAAGGCTCAACAAGAATGCCAGCAGACCGGAGATTTCGCGGAGGCGCTCGCAGCATTCGTCGAGAAGCGTCCCCCACGGTTCAAGACGCTCGAGCGTTAATCCTCACCCGTTCGATCAAGGCAAGCACCTCGTCAGTCCAAGTCATCAGGTCCTCTG
>JBDQKN010000091.1:0-7802 GCA_040263235.1 Ilumatobacteraceae bacterium | reverse complement strand
TCGGGTGCTCCGCCGCCCACCGCCGCCACCGCCTCAACCGCGGCGTCGATATCGAGATCCCCCTCGCCACCAGCGAGCGGGCGCGATCGCAACCGTCCGACCCGTCCCGGGACTGCCGGACCCACCCGAGCAATATCGACAGCAATACGGCACGCCGCAGCGCGAGCCTTTGCCCGTAACTCCTCGTCGACCGCGGAGGTGAGCGTGACCAACAAGGTCACCGTGGCATCAGGATCCTCGTCGAGCATTCGATCGATAGCCGACTCATCGAGTTCACCCACATCAGGCGAGATCTGATCGAAGACCTCATCTCCGGTGAGTTCCCGACGTGAAATCTGGCGACGAGCCGGCGGAGGAGTGGCTGCGCCTTGGCGGGACTCGGGCGGTGGACTCAGCCCGGCGGAGGGGTCCCCGTCGGGCGGGTCGCTTTTCCCGACTCCTCACCGGGCCCTTCGGCGTCAACCATCGTGAACCAACGTTCCCAAATTCCGGTCAGGATCGCCTCGACGGTCGCCGACACGCCTTCCCGGACTCGGACTCGTCCCGATAGCGCAACAAGAAGCGCATCGAGGGTGACCGAGGGGGCTGATTGATCGAGATTCCGTAGTGCCGCTAACTCCCCTGCCACGGCGCAGAGATCGATGGCACCGCGAACCGACGAACCCGACCGTAAATCCTGATGATCCCTGGTGTCGCGAACCGCCCCAACGGCTGAGGTCACGACATCGTTCCCCGCAGATGGCACACGGCGCCTCACGATGTCGGCTTCCTCGCCCGCCTCCTGATACCCCATCGCCACCCTGCACACCCGGTCGTACACCGCGCCCGAAATACGAGAGGTACCGATCGCATCGAAGGGGTTCATCGCCGCCACCAGCCTGAAACCGTCGGCTGCGACCACCCGACCGAGCCGAGGAACAGTCACCTCGCGCTCGCTCATCACCGTCACGAGAACGTTCAACGTCTCCTCGGGAACCCGGTTGATCTCCTCGACATACAACAGCGAGCCATCACGCACCGCCCGCAACAACGGCCCATCGATGAACACATCAGGCGAGTACCCCTCCGAGAGCACCAGCGATGGATCGAAATGCCCGATCAGGCGCGCTGGGGTCAACTCTGCCGTTCCCTCAACAAACTCGAAGCCGATGCCGAGCGCCTCCGCAACAGCACGCAACAACGTCGATTTCCCGGTGCCCGGAGGCCCCTCGAGTAACACATGTCGACCAGCAGCCAATGAAGCCACCACGAGTTCTGACTCTCTGCCGCGTCCCACCACGGTCGCGCCAAGGCGCGCCAGAAGGTCGGCGGTGTGAGTCACGTGCGGGCTCAGATCAGTCGTAGATGATGACGCCGCGAATGTTTTCCCCGTTGCGCATGGCGTCATAGCCCTCGTTGATCTGGTCGAGGGTGTACGTCTGGGTGATGAGATCGTCGAGATTCAACTGGCCCTGGGTGTACAGCTCCATCAGCCGTGGAATGTCTGAACGGATGTTCCCTGAGCCGAACAGCGATCCGACAATCTGCTTCTCGAAGAGTGTCAAGAACGAAGCAGGAATCGCTATCGACTGCTCCGCCGTTGGGTGGATATTCGTTACGACCGTCCGTGAACGCTTGGCACCGAGCCAGAACGCCTGACCGAGGGCGTCGCCATCGCCAACCCCCATGGTCATGATCACCTTGTCGAACCCTCGGCCCCACGTCGACTCGCCAAGATTCGCTAGCGCATCCTCGATCGAGGCATAGGTGTGATCGGCGCCGAAGGTCATCGCCTTCTCACGCTTGAACTCCACCGGGTCGATTGCGGTGATTGAACGAGCACCGGCCAACTTCGCACCCTGGATCGCGTTCGAACCGATGCCACCGCACCCAACCACGGCCACGTAGTCGCCGGGCTGAACATCTGCTGCATACACGGCCGAACCCCAACCGGTGACCACACCACAGCCGAGCAGACAGGCCTTGTCGAGCGGCCAATCCTTCTCGATCTTCACACAGGAGGCCTCGTTGACCACCGTGTGTTCCGCGAAGGTTCCAAGCAGACACATCAGGGTGAGGTCTCGACCATCGAGGGTGTGATGACGAGAGGTGTTGTCAGCGATCTGGGTGCCGGCGGGGAAGGCCGTTCCTCCAACGTCACACAGATTCGAGTGACCTTCCGAACACGGCCCGCAACGACCACACGCCGGGATGAACCCGAACACCACATGATCACCCGGCTGGATCCAGTTGACACCCTCGCCAACTTCAAGCACAACCCCCGCACCCTCGTGGCCGCCGATGATCGGCAGCGGCGGCGTCGCCCCTGCGAGATCTCCAGTGACCAGGTGCTCATCGGAGTGACACATTCCAGAGGCAGCGAGCTTCACCAGCACCTCACCTGCCTTTGGTGGGTCGAGCTCGATCTCCTCAACACTCCACGGAGCGTTGACCTCGTGCAAGATGGCTGCGCGTGTTCTCATGTCACTTACCCCCAAAGTTGTCGCTGCAAGTTGACGACACAGTAGCCACCGGAGATCGGTCTGGCGAGAGCAGAGGTCTGGCGTTGTACGATCCTCCCATGAGCCCGATCCAGAACGACGCCCCCACCGAAGCGCCCGTGCACGATGAACAGGCCGTCGACGAGGCCCCCGTTGAGCTTGAACTCATCGAGGAGATCTCCATCGACGGGATGTGCGGCGTCTACTGACGCCCCTCATCGCACCGGATCCCGACGTGCTCGACAGTCCACTCGGCCTGCACCCCTCCGTGGCGCTGCGGCCTGAACCCTTTGGTGCCCTCGCCTACCACTACGACAATCGACGCCTTGTGTTCTTGAAGCACCCCTCGATCGTCGACGTTGTCCGATCGCTCTCGGACCATCCCGACCTACGCACAGCGCTTGAAGCCAACGGCATCGCCAGCGAACAATGGGATGCCTATGACCGTGCGATCACCTCTCTCATCGAGTCCGAGGTGGTGATCGCCCGATGACACGTCTTGTCGAACAGATGAAATCCGGTCTCGATGCTCCGATCTGCATCACCTGGGAACTCACCTACGCCTGCAACCTCGCATGTGTGCACTGTCTCTCATCGTCCGGACGCCGCGACCCACGCGAACTCAGCACCGCCGAAGCATTCGGCGTGATCGATGAACTTCGCTCCATGCAGGTCTTCTACGTGAACATCGGTGGCGGCGAACCGATGATCCGCCGTGACTTCTTCGACATCGTCGACTACGCGACCGGCAGCGGTGTCGGCGTCAAGTTCTCAACCAATGGCACGTTCATCGATGCAGCCAGAGCCAAACAACTCGCCAGCATGGAGTACCTCGATATCCAGATCAGCATCGATGGCGCCGACGAGGTCACCAACGACCGCGTCCGAGGAGCAGGCTCCTTCGCGACCGCTCGACGCGCCATGGAACACCTCGCAGCAGCTGATTTCGGAGAGTTCAAGATTTCGGTCGTGATTACCCGCGACAACGTGACCCAGCTTGACGACCTTCTTGCCCTTGCCGATGGACTCGGAGCCCAACTCCGACTCACCCGGCTCCGGCCCTCGGGTCGAGGAACCGACACATGGCATGAGCTCCACCCCACCCTCGATCAACAGCGAGATCTGCATCGGTGGCTGCTCGCCCACGGTGAACGGGTCCTCACCGGTGACTCGTTCTTCCATCTAAATGCCCTCGGTGAGTCCCTCCCAGGGCTCAACATGTGTGGGGCGGGTCGCGTCGTCTGCCTGATCGATCCAGTCGGCGATGTTTATGCCTGCCCCTTCGTGATCCACGACGAGTTCCTTGCGGGGAACGTTCGCGACGAAGGGGGCTTCACCCGCGTCTGGCGTTCAAGCGATCTCTTCGCCGATCTCCGGGGCCCACAATCAGCTGGGGCCTGTGCTAGTTGTGGGGCTTGGGACGCCTGCCAGGGTGGCTGCATGGCCGCCAAGTTCTTCACCGGGCTTCCCCTCGACGGCCCTGACCCTGAATGTGTGGGGGGCGATGGGGAAGACGCTCTCGCCGCAGTGACCTCTGTGCCGCGACCGTCAGCGGATCACTCCTCCCCACAACCAGTCCAAGTCGTACTCGGCCAGCGGTGACACCATGTGGGTCGTCTGGGTTGTGCTCTGTTCCCTGGCATATCTCCTCGGCACCTTCCCAAGTGCCCCGATCGTCGCCCGCGCCGCTGGTGTCGACATCACCAAGGTCGGTTCGGGCAATCCGGGCGCCTCGAACATCACTCGGGCCCTTGGCTGGCGCAAGGGGGTCTGGGTCTTTGTGCTCGACGCCGCCAAGGGAGCCATTGCCGTCGCTATCGGCCTGATCGCCGATGGCCGGCCACTCGGCTATGTAATGGCAGGCTGCGCGATCCTCGGGCATGTCTTCCCGGCGGGTCGCGGTTTCCGTGGCGGGAAAGGTGTGGCCACCGGCGGTGGTGCCTTTGCCGTCCTCTCGCCGATCGTCTTCCCGTTCCTGATCCTGATCTGGTTGGGGGTGTCTCGACTTACCAAGACCGCCGCCCTCGCCTCGATTCTGGCTGTTTCATCACTTCCCATCGGCGTCGCCCTCGTTGGCCGCGAACCGTGGGAGGTCCCCGCCACCATTGCGCTCTGCCTGCTCGTCATGGTCCGCCACCTCGGAAATATCCGACGGATGGTGACGGCCCGCGAACACCGGATCTGAACTAGCCGTCCCCAAGCCCGAGCTCGGCCACCAAGTCGCCGAAGTCGAATTCATCAAGGGCTGGAAGATGTCGGTCGACCACGTCGATCAGCAGGTGCTGCCAGATGTCATGGCGGAAGAAGAACCGACCTTCTCGCACGACGTAGTTCAACAGGAAGAACCGGTAGGCCTCTTTCAAGAACATCACTTCTGAGACCGACAGTGGAAAAACCGAGTGATAGGCGTGCAGAAACATCCGAAAACGCGGCTCGAACAATGGGTGGGCGCCGTAGGTAAACGTGCTGCGGTCACCCGTTCTCGACGACACCCGCGAAAGGAAGTAGAAGTCGAGCACACGGCTCTCGTAACGGAACCAGTCATAGTCCCAACGGCTGAACAGGCTGAACGAACCGTCACCGGCCATGTCCACCGAGAAGTTTCCCAAATTCCAGTCGATGAGCACCGGCATCTTCGGCCAGTAGTCGTACCCCGACTCGCGAACTGCCATCAGGAATCGATGTGTGTGACGCCGAACGAGATCAACCCGAGACGGATCCAGACCGAGCTCCTCGCCACCATGCCGACTCGCAGTGAGGTCGTAGAGGGCGATCGCATCGGAGGTCACAGTCTTCGACGTATTCGGAACGAGGCGCGCCACCGAAGCCGTGGCTCTATGGAACCGGGCAACCTCCTCCCCGAAATTGACCACTTGATCCTCGGTGAGAATCGCCGGGAGCCGATCGCGGACCTGAACCTCGCGGTAGAACACGGCCCACATGTCGCCGTCGTACCAGATGTATGGCTGGTCATCAGCGGTCAGCATCCGTGCCATGAACTGTTCATACGGGCCGCCTTCGAGCAGCCGCGACGTACGGTGAAGCCGGTCGTGGTCCTCGGCAAATAGAAAGAAGGAGCCATAGTTCGAGCTCTTCGCGATCACTGTGTCGCCATCAGACAACACGAGCCGGTAGACCCGGTTCGTCGAGACCATCGCCGAGAGCTCCACGAACTGATCGATGGTCCGACTATCGCCGTAGTCGCGCCACGCAGTCTCGATCACCGAACGATGGCGGGCCTCGAGGGCTCCTCCGTCGCTACTCATACAAACCTCCTGAGACGCAGGCTGTTGGAAACCACGAACACACTCGAGAACGCCATGGCTGCTCCAGCGATCACCGGTGACATCAAACCAGAGACCGCAAGCGGGATCGCTGCAACGTTGTAGCCAAAGGCCCAGACGAGATTGCCTCGGATGGTGTTGAGAGTGCGTCGGGACAAGCGAATGGCGTCAACGACTGCTGTCAGGTCACTTCGCACCAGGGTCAGATCACTGGCGTGTACCGCAACGTCAGCTCCGGTGCCCATAGCGATGCCGAGGTCAGCGGCCGCCAACGCCGCCGCATCATTGATGCCGTCTCCAACCATGGCCACCACCTTGCCCTCGGCCTGCAGAGCTCGAACCATCTCGAGCTTGTCCATGGGGAGTACCTCGGCACGAACGTCGTCGAGGTCGATTCCGACTGCATCTGCGACTGCGACCGCAACCTCAGACCGGTCGCCGGTCAACAACATGGGCCGGAGTCCGAGTCCCCGTGCACTGGCGATCGCCTCGGCGCTCGACGGCTTGGGCTCGTCTGCCACTGCGATGACCCCAATCGGAGTTGAATCCAGCTGGACCTCGATGATGGTCGCGCCGCTCAGGTGATCGAGCGGCCCGCCAGAGGGTGCGCGACCTACCTCAACGCGCGAGGTCCCCACCGATCCAACGATGCCCATTCCCGGACGATCCTCAACAGCCGTTGCCAATGGCACCTCGACCATCCGCTCTCGAGCAGCCACAACCACTGCCAGCGCAATCGGATGACGACTTCCAGCCTCGACAGCAGCCGCCCAAGTAAGAACGTCAACCTCGTCAATGTCCCGAGACGGCAGCACCGCCACCACCTTCATCACACCACTCGTGACGGTTCCGGTCTTGTCGAGGACGAGGGTGTCAACGCGTCGAGTGGACTCGAGCACCTCTGGGCCGCGGATGAGGATTCCAAGCTGGGCGCCGCGTCCGGTGCCCACGAGGAGGGCGGTTGGTGTGGCGAGGCCAAGGGCACAGGGACAGGCGATGATAAGCACCGATACCCCGGCTGCAAAGGAACGTTCCACCGATCCATCGACGAGGAGCCACCCAATCGTTGTGATGACAGCCAACGCGATCACCACCGGGACGAAAACCGCTGATACCCGGTCGGCCAAGCGCTGAACTGGAGCCTTTCCCGACTGCGCCTCCGACACCAGCCGGGCCATCTGCGCGAGCTGTGTGTCCGACCCGACCCCAGTGGCCTTCACGATGAGCAGTCCGGATGAATTCAGCGATGCGCCGACCACAGAAGACCCGGGCCCCACGTCAACCGGCATGGACTCACCGGTGAGCAGTGACAGATCGATTGCCGATCGCCCTTCAACCACAACGCCGTCGGTGGCAACGCGATCACCCGGACGTACCTCAAAGTGATCTCCAACCTCAAGCAGATCAGCTGAAATGGTCGTCGAGCTGCCGTCATCATGACGAACTGTCACCTCCGATACCGCCAGATCGAGCAATGACCTGAGGGCATCTCCGGCTCGCCGCTTCGAACGGACTTCAAACCATCGGCCAGCCAAGACGAAGGCAACGACCGTTGATGCGACCTCGAGGTAGATGTGATGGGTTCCGGCATCGCCGACGCCAATCGACATTGACATCGATGCCCCGATATCGCCTGCCTCGGTGGTGAGCAACGCCCACATCGACCAGAGCAGTGCCGCTCCCACTCCGACTGATACGAGCGTGTCCATCGTCGCCTGCCGATGACCAAGATTGAGCACCATTGCCCGATGGAATGGCCATGCAGACCACGTTGCAACAGGCAGCGCCAACACCAGGGCGGTCCACTGCCAGCCGGGAAATTGAAGTGGGGGCACCATCGAAAGCGCAAGCACCGGAAGCCCGAGTGTGACGGCCACGATCAGCCGGCGACGCAGATCCGCCGCCCGGCGATCCACCTCGGCGCCATCATCGAGACGCTGACCCACAATGGCCTGCGCACCATCATGGTCCAGCGTTACATTCCCGAAATCAGTCAGGGTGACCGTCGTGTTCTTTTGATCGGCGGCGAAGTGGTGCC
>JBDQKN010000090.1:0-7884 GCA_040263235.1 Ilumatobacteraceae bacterium | reverse complement strand
GTGGTGGATCGCTGCAGTCCTCGGAATGCTCACCACCGCAACACGACCAAATGGTCTTGCGATCGTTCTCGCTGGCGTTGCCTGTGTCTGGATGCTTCGCCGCGACCGATCTCAACGGTGGCGAGCTGCGGCAGCAACCGCCATGATGCCGCTCGGATTTGCTGCCGTGATCGCCCTGATCGGATCGACGGCTGGCGAACGGTGGGTGTGGTTTCGCGTGCAACGCGAGGCCTGGCAGGAAGGTGTCAGCTTTGGCTGGAGCACGCTTCGATTCATTGGCGAGTGGGTGGTCTCGCCACTTGGTTCTCCGACCCGGGCACTTGCTGTGTCGTCGGTGGTCGTGGTGCTCATCGGTCTGTTCGCGATGTGGCGAACACGAACCCATCCAGCGCTGGCGGCGTACTCGATCGGCGTGGTGATCCTGATGCTCACCCCGGCCACCGTGACCGCCCGTCCCCGATTCGTGATGACAGCATTCGGTCTGATCATGGCCACAGCGGCCTGGTGGGTGCATCACGGTCCAACGGATCCGAACCGACGTCGTAACGTTGAACTCGTGGTGATTGGAGCGAGCTGCGCCGGACTGGTAATCGTGACCGGCGTGTACGGGTTGCTCGGCGCCATCCCGTGAATCGGCGGGCGATGCCGGCCACGCGGCCGCCTTCGTGGCTCCTTGTGGCCGCGTGGCCACTGCTGTTGTTGCTCGTCGATCGTGGTCGACTCAACGCCGATACCAAGTACGACCTCACAGGTGATCCGTGGCGGCTGATGCGTGTTGCCCTGTCGTCGTGGGACGAGACGCTCCACGGGGGTTGGGTCAGCCAACAGCATGCTGGCTATCTGTGGCCATCGGGCCCATTCTTTGCGCTCACCGACTTCGCACCTGACTGGGTGCAACAACGACTCTGGGTGATTTGTCTTCTGATTGTCGCCGGATTGGGTGCCCGTTTCGCGGCTCGGCAACTCGAGTGTGCAGCGGGTGCGGCCACTGTGGCTGGGCTCGTGTACCAGGTGTCGCCATATGCGGTGCCCTATCTCTCGCGGACCTCAGCAATGTTGCTTCCGTGGGCGGTAGCAGGGTGGGTGCTCGGCTCCGCGGTACTCGCCACTCGACGACCCTCTCCACGATGGATTGCGGTCATTGCATTCGCATTTGCCACGGCGGGGGGTGTGAACTCCACCGCCATTCTGATGATCACGCCACTTCCAGTGCTTTGGTTTTGGTGGGCGCGCCGGACTGGCGAGATCACGACATCGCGGGCGATCGGCCTCGGTGTGTCGACAGCCGTGTCGACTGCACTCGCGGGCGCCTGGTGGCTTGCCTCGGCGTGGATCGGCTCGCGCCACGGACCTGACCTGTTGTCGTTCTCAGAGACGATCAACGACGTGTCTCGAACTGCAACCTCCCCTGAGGTGTTGCGGCTATCGGGCTACTGGCTTACCTATGTAGTTGAGGGCAACGGCCTTGCCACGACCGATGTTGGCCGATTGTTGACCTCGTCGGTTCCGGTGGTTGCAGCCACCATGGCTGTAGCCCTTGCCGGTCTCGTCGGATCGCTTGCCGGTCGTTGGCGTCATCGCGGATTTGCCGCAGCGGTGACGGTGGTGTCGGTTCTTCTGGCGATTGGGGTTCACCCTGTTGACAACCCGTCTCCACTCGGCGGGCTTGCTCTCGACGGGCTCTCAGACACCGTTATCACCGCTCTCAGATCGTCGAGTCGAGCACTGCCGATGCTCGGACTCATTCTTTCGATTGGCGCTGCCCGTTTTGTGTCGCGCCTTCGGCCGCAGCCGGCACTGGTGTTTGCAGGTCTTGGCCTACTTGCCGTGGCTGCGCCGTGGTTCAGTACGGGACGGATCGTCGATCCCGCCCTTGAACGAACATCGGCACCGCCAGCGACCTGGGGTGAACCGCTTCATGCAGTCGCTGACTCACATCGTCTGTTGGTTGTGCCCGGGAGCGAATTCTCGACGTTTTCGTGGGGCCATACGCAGGACCCGCCATGGACATCGACAACCTCGGTGATCACCCGTGAACTGTTGCCACTCGGTGCACCTGACCGTATGGATCTCCTTCTAGCCCTCGACGACGCGATCCAAGAGGGGCGGTGGCGGCCCGAGTCAGTGGCCATCGTCGCCCAGTTGCTCGGAGCCGACATGGTCTGGGTGGCGTCCGATATTGAGCAGGAGCGATATCGGACGGCGCCCTTGTCAGCAGATGCACTCGATGCGGTTGTTGGGTTTGATCGTGTGGCAGTGGTTGACGGCGTGGCAGGGGTATTCGAAGTCAACAGTGCAGACGTCGGTACCTCGGGAGGTGAGGTGGCAATCGCGGGGGCCGGCCGCGGGACGCTCGCGGCCATCGATGCCGGACTGTTGGGTCCGGGAACGGTGGCATGGAGAATTGGCTCTGCACCCGAAGGAGTCCCAGTCATCGTTACCGACGGCGACCGAGATGCGGTGCGCCAATGGCGAACCTCTCAAGGGACAGTCGGTGCGGTCGGAGAACTCTCAGATCGAACTCGCGACGGCATAGCCGAGCTGATCAGCCCAGACCCCATTCGCACGAACGTGCGGTTCGGCGCCGACGACAGCACCACGGTGTCGGCCTCAACCTATGGCGACCCATTCGAGTTTCACCCCGAGTATCGGGCCGCGATGGCGCTCGACGGTGATATCGGAACTGCGTGGATCGTCGCTGATCCAGGGTCGAGGCCCTCCATCTCGATTGAGGGATATGTCGATCGCCTGGCACCGGTGACCGTCGCCGACAATGGGTCGATCTTGGCCCTTGTGGTTGAGTCAACCTCCCGGGCGGGTACGGAATCGGTGCTGCTTGTACCAGGTGCCGACGGAACCTTCGACCCGATCGATCTTCCAGATGAGACGTACTCGGTCACCGTCACGATCGAGACGGTCAGCCCGGGCACTACGGGTGCTGGCCTTGCGGAACTTCTCGATGGTCCGCTCGTCGAATCGTTGGTGATCCCACCGGTGGCCACCGGCAATGCCGTCGTACTCGACCGTTGGCGCCTTCCCCGGGTGATTTCCGGTCGCTCCGATCCAGAACCGGTCTTGCGACGCGTGATCCCAATGACCGGTGACGGTGACTTCAGCCTTCGGGTGATCGGCGTTGGTGATGGCGGAACCGAATGTCGGACCGGCGTAATCGACATCGACGGTGTTGACATTCCCATCGACACCGCAACGGGCGGTACCTGCGATGGAATCCCAGTTCAGCTGACCGCCGGAGAGCATCAGGTCACCTCGTCGGCAGACACGGTGGTGATGACACCGATCGGCTGGTCCGTGCGGGCCCCAGAGTGCTGCACGATCGTGCTGCCGCACGCGTACTCAGACGGTTGGTCCGTCACGCTCGACGGGATCGATCTCGAACCGGTGTCGCTCGCCGGGGGAGCGATGGGCATTCGGGTACCTGATGGCGTTGTTCTTGACGACCTCGACGTCGTGTGGGAACCAGACCGTTGGTACCGCGTTGCGCTCGCCATCTCAGGCATTGCTGCAGTCGCAATTGCGCTCGTGGTCATTGTTGACCCTGGGGCTTCACCTCGAAGGCGATCACGAATTCGTCCATCGACCGGATCCATCGAGCGTCGGCTCCTTCGAGCATTGATCACTGGTGTCATTGTCGCTGCCACCGTTGTTCCGATTGCTGGAGCAGTTGCGGCCGCACTCGTGCTCCTCGTGCCTCGGGTTGAGTGGCTTGGCTTGTCAGTGGTAGCTGGCGGCATGGCGGCCGTGGTCGCTGAGGTGGCGATGGATTCTCCTCAGCACGGGATCGCATGGCCGGGACATTTCGAAATCCTCCATGTGCCGATTGCAACAGCCATTGTGATGGTGGGGGCCTGGTTGGCCACTGAGCCGGTCGATCATCTGGCCTGATGGCGCTTAGACCATGCAACCATTACAGCCCGGCGCATGCTCCGGGTGGGTCGTCGTATCGTTCGTTCATCCGCCAATCGCCAAGGATCCACTCGTTGGTTTCGGGCAGAGCGATTCCTTCGTAGCGCACACTGAGTTGCTTCACCAGCCACAGCGTGACCGAGAGCGCACCTGTTGGGCAGAGGTGGACTCCATCGCGTTTTCGTTCGGGGTTTCCGTCACCGTCCACGTCGAGTTGGAACCGATCTCCGAAGACTTCGGACTGGTCGAGGAGGATTACCAGATCATGATCAGATGCGAAACGGGTGGCATTCTCGGTGAGCACTATCTCTCCGGGGTCGGCTTGTTCGGCTGAGCGCACTGGGATCGTCACAAGAACCGTGCGGAGTTGCCGTTCGGTGAGCAGGCTCCCCAACTGGTCGAACGCGGCAATTTGGTCCTCAGATGTTTCGTAACCGTCCCAGATCGACACCTGCATGACGAGGAGGTCTGGATCGACTTCATCGAGGTGGGTGGCGAGTACGCCGAATGGATCGGCGAAACCGTCTCGGGCAACGAGACCCACACCGCCGTAGGCGCCTGTGTATGCGTCGAGACCCGAAGCGGTCAGGGCAGCAGATAGTGGGGGCCAGGTGTCATAAGCGATCGAGTCGCCGTACCAAAGAATGGTCCCGACCGGCGGTCCGATCGGCGCGATGGTTGTGCTCGTCGTCGTGGTACTCGACGTTGTTGATGGACTGGTTGTGCTCGTCGACGTGGTGCCCGGTTGCGAAGTAGGCGGTTGCGTGACCGTCGATGCAACGGATGTGGTCGCCGGTTCGATCATGGCGGCAAGAGCGTCGGTATTGACAGCATTGGTCGTCGATGGAATAGGAATCGAAACCCAGACGACAACGGCAGCCACACCACTCAGCACGAAGGCCGCTCGACCGCGCAAGCCATGGGCCCATTGCACACGGAACCTCACCGGTTGCTCGACCAGCCGAAACGAAGCAACGGCGAGGGCAACAGAGACCCCGATTCGAATCAACGTGAGCGCCCAGCGGTTGATGTCGAATCGTTCAGGGGAGGCGAAGACGTAGACCGGCCAGTGCCACAGATACAGCGAATATGAGAGTCGTCCGATGGCAACAAGTGGCCGTGCAGCCAATGCCGCCGCAAGGTAGGGGACTCCTGCGACGACGAGAGCCCCGAGAATCGCCGATCCGAACGAGTGGATTGCTAGGCCTCCGGCGAAGAGCCAGTTGCTGTCACCGTCGGCGACCACCCACATGGCGCCGATGATGATGGTCAATCCAAGGGCGGTCAGAGTTGCCAACCGCGTTCTAGTTGCAACCCATCGATCAATCGATACCCGTGCCCAGGGAAGTGCGAGCACTGCGCCGGCAAGGAGAGAGAAGGCCCGAGTATCAGTTCCCATATAGACCCTGGTTGGGTCGCTTGCGTCGGCGAGGATGATCATCGTCGCGACGGAGATCACCGATGCGGTGATGGTCAACCAGGTGAGAGCACGAACGCCACCCTGTCGCAAGGTGATGAGAACCAAGATCGGCCAGATCAGGTAGAACTGCTCCTCGATAGCGAGGCTCCAAAGGTGCTCGAATGCCGACGGTGCGGCGAAGGAATCCCAGTAGCCGTTTCCGCTCGCGATCAGGTGCCAGTTCGCAACGTAGAACTGCGCCCATGGGGCGTCGGTGCGCGCCACGATCCATTCACCGGTGTCGGCGAGGAACCTGAACGCGATCACCGTCACCACCAGCAAGGCCAAAACCGCGGGAAGCAGCCTGCGTAATCGTCGTCCCCAGAAGCCAATGAGATCAACGGTGCCTGACTGACGGTGCTCCTCGATCAGGAGGCTCGTGATCAACAGGCCGGAGAGCGCGAAGAAGAGGTCGACACCGAGGAACCCCCCACTCACCCGGCAGATCGTAGGGGTCCCAGCAGTGGTACCTTCGCCTCCACTGTGGGGAGTGAACGATGACCACTGAGGCGTCGCGCGCCCCCCGATGGTTGTGGCTAGCGGTGCTGCTTCCACCGTTATGGTCCTCGCCTGGCCGGATAGCGGCTGACACCAAGACGTATCTGTCGCTCGATTCTGGCGGTCTCCTTGCTCAGGCGCGACAGTTGTGGGAGTCCGACACGGGCCTTGGAACGGTCACCCATCAGACGATCGGGTACCTATTCCCTCAGGGTCCGTGGTGGTGGTTGGCAGAGCAGTTGGCGATTCCTGACTGGATCACACAGCGGCTCTGGTGGTCGGCTGTTGTGGCGGTGGCCGTGTTTGGGGCTCATCGACTCGCGAGAACCCTCGGTCACTCTTCGCCGACGGTCACCGCTCTGGCTTACGCGTTCAGCCCGTACATCTTTGCTTACCTCTCGCGGATCTCGGCCATTCTCCTCCCATGGGCGGTGCTGCCGTGGATGATCATCGTGCTACGTCGTGGCGTCAACGACGAGCGCCGATGGCGGCACCCTGCACGCTTTGGCCTTCTCGTTCTGGCCGCTGGCACGGTGAATGCCACCTCGATCGCGTTTGCCGTGGCCGGAGCGGCAATCTGGCTGGTGGCTGAACTTGGGTCGTTGCGGCGCGCCCTGCCGGTGTTGTGGAGGTCGTTTGTCGCGAGCGTGGGGGCCTCGTGTTGGTGGATGGTGGCACTCGTTGTCCAGGGCGCAAACGGCATCGAGATTCTGCGGTTCACCGAGACATACGAGACGATCATGCGAACAGCGCTTCCATCTGAGCTGTTGCGAGGATTCGGATACTGGTTCTCCTATGGCGGCGACTGGCTCGATCCCTGGGTAGGAGCGACCTACGGCCTCTTGGCCCAACCGTGGTACCTCGCTATCGGTCTTGCACTTGGCATTGGGTCTCTCTTGGGTCTGCCGCTCGTGAGTGGGCCGGCTCGTCGACCTGCGGCTGTCATGGTGACCGTCGGATTGGCTCTTGCCGTCGGTGAGGCATGGACCGGGGCCGGTGCCCCTTGGGGAACCGTGTTCGGTATGGCTGTCGATGCCGGCCCAGGAATGGTGTTGCGGTCCACGCAGCGCGCCGTTCCCGTCTTGGCACTCGGACTTGCGTTCGGTCTGGGAGCGCTCGCTTCCACGCCTCTGCGAATCGGACGGGTCCCCCGTCGGCCGATGTTCCTTATGGCCTTGGCGGTTCAAGCCATTCCGTGGTGGGCCGGGGGTATTGCTACGGACGCGATCACACGCACCGAGGTGCCCGACTACTGGCTCGAACTAGCGCAGGGTCTCGGCAGTGATGTCAACCATCGGGTGTGGGAGACACCGGGGAGCGATTTCGCTTCATACCGTTGGGGTGGAACGATCGATCCGGTTCTGGTCGGGCTGACTGATCGACCGGTGGTCGCTCGCGAACTCATCCCACTCGGCACCGATGGTGCGGCCGATCTCGTGAGTGAGATCGAACGTCGCGTTGCCGAGAACACACTTGACCCGAATGCGATTGCGCCGCTGGCTCGGTTGATGGCCGTCGACACCGTGGTTGCGCGGAACGACCTTGAGTTCGAGCGATATGCCCTTGCCCGGCCCGATGATGTCACGACACGCCTCGATGATGCGAGCGGTTTGAAGCGCACCAGTACCGGTCCCGGTATCACGCCCGATGACGCGTTGATCGATGAGCAGACCTATGGCGGCATACCGGGCATCGGTCGGGTTCCTGTGGTGGCCTCGTGGATGATTGCCGACCCGGTCTCGGTCTTGACGGCTCGATCTGGTGACCCGTTGATCGTCGACGGAAGTGCTGCCACCATCGTGGCGCTGGCCGAACATGGGCTAATCGATGGCACTGAGATTCTGATCGACGGCGACTCATCCACCGCCTCTGATGATCGGTGGACCGTGATGGGCGACTCGAACCGGCTCGAGGACCGCCGGTGGTATTCGATCGGGGCCACGCTCGGCGCTACGCGAGCGGTGGGCGAGACGAACGCCGACCCGTCGCTTCAGTCACTTGAG
>JBDQKN010000089.1:0-7394 GCA_040263235.1 Ilumatobacteraceae bacterium | reverse complement strand
GCTCACTCGCGGTGAGTGAGCGTGGAGTGCACGACGCTCCGTCCAACACTCTTTCCCACCAACTCCTGCACGTGACGGTGGAGGACATGCTTCGGACATCGCCTCGTCTGCACTCGCCGACGTCGCCTCGATGCTTGTCCCAGGTGTGAGCGAGCGCGAGATTCGAGATGAACTCGAGTACCGAATGAGAAGGCTCGGTGCTGATGGTCCAAGTTATGAGACGATCGTGGCCTCTGGTCCGAATAACGCTGCGCTTCCACATGCGCGACCGACCCGCCGACAGTTCGAGGAGGGGGATCTGGTTGTCATCGATGTCGGGGCACTGGTCGACGGGTATCACTCGGATATGACGAGGACCTATGTCGTTGGCGAACCAACCGTCGAGCAGTTGCGGTGGTTCGAGTGTGTTCGGCGTGCCCAGCAGGCTGGACTCGATGCCGTTCGGCCGGGTATCCGAGTATGCGATGTTGATGCCGCAGTCCGTGCAGCGATTGATGATGTGGGGCTCGGGGACCTCTTCACCCATGGAACCGGACACGGAGTGGGGCTTGATATTCATGAAGATCCGTTTCTTGGGCGGGCATCTCGGACAGAACTTGAGGTTGGAGACGTGGTGACCATCGAGCCGGGGCTCTATCGTGTCGGCGTCGGTGGTCTGCGAATAGAGGATCTCGTCGAGGTCACCCCCGACGGCCATCGAAACTTCACCGCTCTCCCCAAGGACGATCTATGCCCGCCATCACCACGAACGATCTGAAGACTGGGATCACCCTCGAACTCGACAACGGCCTGTTTCAGGTCATTGAGTTTCAACATGTCAAGCCCGGCAAGGGCGGTGCCTTTGTGCGCACCAAGCTTCGCAATGTCCGCACGGGGAATGTGTTCGAGAAGACCTTCAACGCTGGCATCCGAGTGGAGCAGGCGATTATCAATCGCGAGGAGATGCAGTTTCTCTATCGCGATGGTGACGACTACGTGTTCATGAACAACGAGTCCTACGAGCAGATGAACGTCGCTCCGGTTGCTCTTGGTGACGCTGCGGACTTCATGGTTGAGGGAATGGTCGCTCAGGTGGCTTTCTTCAATGGTGAGATCATCTCGGTGGAGATCCCTGCGTCGGTGGAACTCGACATCGCTGAGACCGAGCCCGGGGTGCAGGGCGATCGGGTTTCTGGCGCGCGTAAGCCGGCAACTCTCGTGACGGGTCGGGTGATCCAAGTGCCATTGTTCGTCGAGACCGGCGACCGGGTCAAGGTCGACACCCGCACCGGCGACTACATGACTCGAGTCTGAGATGGTTGACTCTGATCAGCGTTCTGACGCCCGTGAACGGGCCCTGAACCTGATGTACGAAGCCCATACCAAGGGCATTGAGGTTGAAGAACTCATCGCCGCGCAGGTGGCGGCCCCAGACGAGTTGACCGACCTGTTGCTGCGTGGCTCAGAACGAACCCGAGATCGTGCCGATGAACTGATCGCATCGAAGGCAAAAGGCTGGACGCTTCATCGAATGCCGGTGCTCGATCTGGCGGTGATGCGTTTGGCCACGTTCGAATTGATCGAGCGGTCAGACGTGCCGACGGCGGTGGTGCTGGCTGAGGCGGTTGCATTGGCTAAGCGCTACTCCACCGACGACAGCGGCCGGTTTGTCAATGGCGTGCTCGCCGCTATCGCTGTGGATGTTCGACCCGGCGAGTGATCACGGGCTGATCGCCGGTGCCTCGAACTCGGGGATGCGCCAGAGGATGAAGCGGTTGTTCGACCAGACCGCTTCGAACCCGATTTGGGCTGCTCGTTCTGTGGTCAACGGCGTTTGGATGTAGTCGCTGTCGCGCTCTTGCGCGTACCAGTCGCCCCGTTCGACCATCATCTGTTCGTTGTTTCCCTGTATCGATAACCGGCCCGTGAACAGGTTCATCGAGCGGGCCTGAAAGAACACGACGACATCTCGCTCGTCGGTGAGCCGCTCGACTGCGTCGAAGAGCTCAACGACGTCAGGGTGGGTCGGACCCCAATGGGTGTACTCATAGGCGCGGTGGTAGTCGAGGGTTCGCACGGTGTTGGTGACGTGTTGGGCCGCTGGCACGCCAAGGATGAGGAGCGACAGGACCGGGACGAGTGTGAACCGACTCCGGACTCGAACGATGGTCCGGAGACCGGATGCAGCAACGATCGGTGTCAGGACAGCAACGGTGTAGATGTAGCGCTGGTATTGGTACGGAGCGACCATGACAACGGTTCCGATGCCGAGCAGCGCCGCTACTAGGTGAGGAGCGACGGTGTGACGTCGTGCGATAACACTGGCCACGGCCGCTCCCGCACCGATGGCAGCCAACCCAATGATGGCCCAGAACAGCACGTGGCCGATCGTGGACGAGCCGAGGGCTGACACCGGATTATCGCCGATGTCTTTGAGGCCAATGAGCTCGGCTAAGGGCTCTCGGTACCACGCGAGATGGTGAGGGATCTGGCTGAGTCCTCCGCCGGGTGCCTCGGTGGCGAGTAAGGGGGCTGGCAGCAGGAGGTGGAATCCCCCAACAGCGCCGATGAGCACCGCCCACGGTGCGAGCAGTTGGCGCCGGGCAACAGGCTGTTCTTGCGATCGAAACGCCATGAGCTGCACGACTGCTAGCGCCAGACCGAGCCCGAGTGCCTCTCGACGGATATGGAAGGCGGCAGCGATCATGACAGCGGCGCCGATCATCGGGCCGAGACCGGGTGAGAACACGCGACGCTGCTCAACGGCCCGGTCGAGTAACACGAGGGAGACGAGGACGAATGCTACGAATACCAGGTCACTCAGAATGGCGTCGGTTGCGCCGAGGTACCACGGGTTGAGCGCAACCAGTACCACGACGATCGTCGTCGTCGTCGGGTCGAGGCGCCGGCGCGACAGCACGAGGGTGGAGAGCACCATGGTGACGAAGGCGAGCGTGGGCACCCACTTCAGCAGTTCAAGATCGACACCGACGACCGCGATGATAGGCATGAGGAGAAGAGGGAAGAGCCATGGGTAGGCGAGTGGGCTGTAATAGTCCCAGGCCGAGTTGTTGAGACCGAAGCGATTATCGGCAACCACACCCCACAGCGAACCGTCTGCGAGTCCTCGTGCTTGGTTGATGTAGAGGGCGAAGTCATCGCCCCACCCGTGTCCGCTCTCGTGCATCGAGCGCGCCATCCATGCGGCCGCGAGGCCGAGAAGGATGACTGGGAGTCGTCCCCTGAGAAGGCGACGCATGCCGGTATTCACCTTGGGCCGCGTACCAGCCGTCCGGGTAGCGCTCCGGTGAACATGTCGCTGGAGACGGTTTCGATTCCGTCGACAAAGGTGTGGATGTACCCCCGGCCGGGTTGAACGAGCCGAGGTGCGCCACCGGGGAGGTCATGGGCCATCTCGGCAGGCGCGAATCCGAGTCGGTCGAAGTCGATGACGTTGATGTCAGCACGTTGGCCGACAGCGATTGATCCACGGTCGCTGAGTCCGAAGAGGTCGGCGGTTTGTCGAGTCTGACGATGAACCACATACTCGAGTGGCAGTTTGGGGCCTCGGGTGCGGTCGCGGGCCCAGTGTGTGAGCATGAATGTCGGCATGCCGCCATCGCAGATCACGCGGCAGTGTGCTCCGGCATCTGCCAGTCCCATGCGGGTTCCCGGATGTAGTTGGGCTTCGTGGATGAACGAGAGATCGCCGTACGAATAGCTAAAGAAGGTGCTGTAAAGGAAGCCTCGTCCTTCGTTGCTGAGCAGGTGATCAAGTGCGATCTCGATCGCTGGGCGAGCTTCGCGTTCGGCCCGTGAGGCCAACGAGTTGCTCGGAAGCGGCTCATAGTCGATTTCAGCACCGTCGACGGCCCAGATCTTGTTCATTGCTCCCAGAGCAGCGCGTTCGAAGAATCCGCCGTCATCGGGAAGTTCGGTGGTGAGACGTCGACGACGATCAGGGTCGCGGAGAGCACTGACGCGTTCGGGGTGGGGGAGATGTGCGATCTCAGCCCACACTGGGTGGAACATCAACGGGTGATAGCTGCCTTCGAGACACATGAGGAGACCGACGCCCCGACCGCCCACCTGGGCAACGATTGGCACATTGTCGGCGATGGCTTCGTCGAGTCGGTTGAGGACATGCCGCCACACTTCGGGGTGTTGATCGGGCTGGTTGAGGTTGACACTTACCGTGCGTCCCGTGGACGCAGCGAGTTCTCGCATCCACATCCACTCAGAGGTGGGGACGTCAGGATGGTACGGGGCGAACTGGACGACACCATGAGGCATCGCCGCGGCGATGCCCATCAACTCGGCGGCGTCGGCGGTGGTACCGGGAACGAGTTCGCCTGATTTCGACCGATGGAGCGGGGTGCGCGAGGTACTGAACCCAAGCGCACCGGCGAGGAGCCCCTGGCGGACCAATTCGCCCATCTGTTCAATGTCGGTGGCCGTGGCATCCTCGTTGGCGGCCCCGCGGTCGCCCATCACATATGCGCGCAGCGCCCCGTGTGGGACCTGCGCACCGAGATCGAGCACGTACTGCCTCGAAGCAAGGGCGTCGAGATATTCGGGGAAGGTTTCCCATTGCCAGTCGATGCCGTCGGTGAGGGCCGCACCAGGAATGTCTTCAACGCCCTCCATCAATTCGATCAGCCACTCGTGGCGGTCAGGGGCGGCTGGGGCGAAGCCAACACCGCAGTTTCCCATGATGGCCGTGGTCACGCCGTGCCAGGAGGAAGGGGTGAGATAGGGATCCCACGAGGCTTGGGCGTCGTAGTGGGTGTGCACGTCGACGAATCCCGGTGTCACGACAGCCCCGTCGGCATCGATGGTTCTGGCTGCCGCTCCAAGGTCGTTGCCGATGGCGACGATGTGGCCGTGATCGATGGCGATGTCGGTGGTCTGAGCGGGGGCGCCGGTGCCGTCAACCACGCGGCCAGCACGGATCACCAGCTCATGCATTGCTGCTGAATCCCCAGTCGATCTCCTCCTCGGTCTCGAGCAGGTCGAGCAGCTCATCGACATCGTCGTCGTCGCCACTGATCAGTAGAACAAGTTCGCGGTCGCCCGTCGGCATGTGAATTCCAGCGAGGTCGTAATGGTCGATGAGGATCTCACTCGTGGCGTCGTCGGTGGGTTCGGCGACGGGTGCGACAACCGACACGACTACGTCGGCATTGGGTGGGTAGTCGCTCAGAATGTCGATGAGCTCGTTGACGCGCATGGGAACTCCTCAGGTCTCAGCGAGCCACGAGTCGGCACGTTCGAGAAGGTACAAACTGACCTCCTTGCACCGTTCGAGGCTCTGGGTGACGGCGGTGTCGTTGTTCATGTATACATCAGACAGTTCGACGGCAATTTTTGCCACGATCGACAGCGAGCGTTCGGGCGCGTCGGTGACGTTCGGAAATGAGTCGATTGCTGAGACCTCGACGGGAAGCTCAACTCCGCCCACCCCGGCCAGTTCGATGGCGAGGGCGAGTAGGTCGGGGGGCTTTGGTAGCGGGGGAAGTGTCCAAGTGAATAACAACGGAAAAGTGAACCCCGACGGCGGTTCCGCCTCGAGGTCATCCATCTTCATCACCTCATCCTCGAATCCGAGCAGTGCTCGCGGGTCGACATCGAGTGAGAGATGAAGGTCGATCGGACCAGAGCAGGCCTCTTCGGGGTGAAGGTCAACCTCCCAGAGTTGGCGAAGCGAGTAGGTCTCGACGAAGTGCCGCTCGTCGTGAACGTGGAATCCACTGTCGATGGCCTCGCTCTTTACGTCTGCGACGAACCCTGCCACGTCGATGACTGCCACGGATCAGGACACTACCGTGAACCACTGTGCCCCCTGCCATAGATGCGTCGTCGTTCAACCCGTCAGCCGTGATGTCGGTCTTCGAGAAGGCAGCGGATGCCGTTTTGGCCGTGCTGGGTTCGACGGTGGAGTGGGGACCGTCGGGTCAACGTGAGAGCCAATATGCCTTTGATCTGACTGCGGACCAGGTGTGTCTCGAAGTGCTTGGCACGGCGGGGTTCTCAGTATTCAGCGAGGAGAGCGGTATCACCGGCGATGCGGGAAGGCCGATCGTGGTCGTTGACCCGGTGGACGGTTCGACCAATGCTTCGCGTGGTGTTCCGTGGTTCGCAACTGCCCTCTGCCTCGTGATCGAGGGCGTCGCAGAGGTCGCGTTGGTTGCGAACCATGCGAGCGGCCAGCGTTGGCGGGCAACACGCGGGGGTGGAGCGACGCTAAACGGTGCTCCGATCTCTCCGTCCGCTCAAACGAGCCTTGATCGTTCTCTAGTGGCGATGTCGGGTCTGCCGCGTCATCACTGGGGCTGGGCCCAGTTCCGGGTGCTCGGAGCCTCTGCTCCCGATATGTGTCTCGTTGCGACCGGAGCGCTTGACGGCTGGTGCGATATGCACCGAGGCGGACACGGTTTGTGGGATTACGCGGCGTCCTCGTTGATTTGCAGTGAGGCCGGGGCTGTCGTTGGTGACGTGTATGGCCGCGAATTGATCACGCTTGATCACACCGACCGGAGGGCTCCGATCGTGGCGGCCACGCGTGACCTATTCGACGAGATGCTTGATCACCGGCTCCGTGATGGCTGAGAGCTGATGTTTAGCCACGCGGCCTTGTCGTGCTGGCGGGGCAGAGCTTGACTAGCACCAGATAGCCTTGGGCGCTTCGGGCGCATAGCTCAGTTGGCTAGAGCGCTTCCCTTACAAGGAAGATGTCGGGGGTTCGAGTCCCTCTGCGCCCACCAATGAAACCGCAGGTCAGCGCGGCGATTTGCTCGAGGTGAGGCTCGAGGTTGCTGGCCGTGGGTGCCTTGTGGGTGCCTTATGGCTCGCTATTTAGCACCCACGGTGCCGGCTGCAGCCACCGCCGGCCACCGCGCCGGCGTTCGTGTTTGGCGCCGCCGAGCAGATAGTGCCGAGCGATTCCTGTCGTGTTATAGACGAGCGTTGAATTGAGTGCGTCGGCGGGTCACCAACGGAATACCAATCGCGATGAGCAGAAGGCCGAGGACAGCGACGGTCATGTCGAGACCAGTGGCTGGCAGCGCCTGCGCAACAACGGTGATGTTTTGCCGGAAGCCGGCCCCAGATTCGGGTGCATACACCACGATGGTGTGTGTTCCGACTGCAAGGTCAACAGGAATCACCCCGGACATGGTGGCGATGCCGTTTGCGTCTGCGGTTCCCGTGTCGATGATTTGTGGTGTTGACATCACGATGAGGTGCACCTCTTCGCCAGCGACAAACCCTGCGCTTGAGACGGCGATGCCGAAGCCAGCTGTTGCTTGTCCAGAGGGAATCAGAGGGGTTGTTGCCTCCGGCAAAGCCTCCAGAACTGTGGCAGCAGGCGGTGCCGGAACAGTGGTGGTTGGAGACTCGCCGGACAGGCAATTGGG
>JBDQKN010000088.1:0-7936 GCA_040263235.1 Ilumatobacteraceae bacterium | reverse complement strand
CTCCTCAAACCGGGCCTCGAGCCCCGCGCTATTGCCACGATGGCGTCCGCGTACACCTTCGGTTTGACGCTGACCGATTTCGATGAGCAGGCTCCTGATGAATCGCAGTTACTCGACGTGATTGTGGCATTCCTCAGTGGTGTCCTCGCCACCTAATTGAGAGCCCCGCGGGGACGCCTACAAGGCCCATCCGGCGTTAGGGTCGTTACGTGACCCCCCTCACATCAGCCGCAGTAGCGGCCCCTGCCTCGCGGCCCATGCCCGGCCGTCGCGAATTGCTTGCCATGTTGTCGTCGATCATGGCGTTGATGGCAGTGGCGCTCGACCTCATGCTGTCTGCGTTCGACGAGATGCGAGTTGAGTTCGGTCTTGAGCCAACCTCAAACGAAATCTCCGGTGTGGTGACCATGTTCTTCATGGGGCTAGCTGTGGCCCAGTTCTTTTACGGTCCGATCACCGACCGATACGGCCGCAAACGGGTGTTATCGGTCAGCATTGTCATCTATGTGATTGGAGCTATTGCATCCGCATTGGCCCCGAGCCTCGGGGCGTTGCTCGTCGCCCGTTTCGTCTGGGGCGTTGGGGCTGCAGGAGCGCGAGTCGTAGCGACTGCCGTCATCCGAGACCTCTTCGAGGGTGTGGAGATGGCTCAAGCGATGTCGCAGATCATGGCGGTCTTCATCATGGTCCCGGTGATCGCCCCAGTGCTTGGTGCCGGCATCGTCGCGATTCTGCCCTGGCAAGCCGTCTTCTGGGCCTGCGCGCTGTGGGCCGGCCTGATCTGGTTGTGGTCACGGCGATTGCCCGAGACCCTGCCCGACAACCGTCGGCGAGCACTCAACCGCGAAGACATCACCGACAGTTACCTAACGTTCTTCCGCACCAGACCGACCATTTGGTATTCAGTTGCATCGGTGTTCCTGCAGAGCGTGTTCACGATGTATCTCGCCTCATCTGAACTCATCGTGAGTGAGATCTTCGACCGTCGCTCCTGGTTCCCGGTCGTATTCGGTGTCACCGCCATCGGATTCGGTGTGGCTTCCCTGATCAACGGCCGAGTCGTGGGCATCTTCGGCGTGAAACGGGTGACGGGCGTGATGTTGGGAGTGCTTGTGTGTGGCGCTCTCGTGCTCCTTGTCATCTCGCTGGCCACCTCGGGTGACCCGTCGTTCTGGCTGTTCATGCCGACATTTGCACCACTGTTGGCTGTGTTCATGTTCATCATGCCGAACCTGAATGCCGAGGCGATGCAGCCTGTGCCCCATATTGCGGGAACTGTGTCGTCGTTGTCGGGCGCACTTCGGATGCTAGGCGGGTCGATCCTGGGTGGATTTGTTGCTGTTCGCATCGACGTTTCGGTGACGCCATTCGCCCTTGCGTTCGTTGTGTTTGCCGTGCTGGCAGCACTGTCAACATTGATGGCACACCCCCGCCAGTACATGTTTACCCGCCGGTAACTAGCCGTTCATTTAGGCGATATCATCCGCTGAACTCTTGGCAGGGGAGGGCCTTGGGTGACAGACATCGATCTCCCGGTTCCACTAAGGAGGAACAGCGTGAAGAGAATTAATCGGGGCGGCCACGCGGTCGCCGCACTGGCTGCGATCAGCATGGTCGTGGCTGCGTGCGGTGGCGACGATGCCGCTGACAACACCACGGAGACCACCGAGGCGACTGAGGCACCGGCCGAGGCCCCTGCTGAGGAAACCACCACCACGAGCCCTGCTGCCGAAGCCGGCACCGGCGCTGACGGTGGCACCCTCATCTGGGCGCACGAGCAGGAGCCGCCTGACCTGCACCTCGACGACCCGGAGAACAACCTGTCGATCACATCGTGGATCCGCTCCGCGATGCTCGAGGGCTTGTTCGGGGTTTCGGGCGGCAACGATTACTACCCCGAGCTGCTCGCCGACGAGGGTGAGCTTGTCGACAATGGCGACGGCACGTACACCGCAAGTCTGACCCTTCGCGACGGCCTCATGTGGAGCGACGGTACGCCGCTCACCAGCGCCGACGTGGTGTTCACCTTCGACGCCGTGATGGCTCAGGATGACGCTGGTGAATACATCTACCTGACCGGTGATCGTTCGGTCCTTGAGACCATCTCTGCTGTCACCGCCGTCAGCGAAACCGAGCTCACCATTGACTGGACGAGCTTCAACGCCGGATGGAAGGGCGTCCTGAACGAGGTCTATCCCGCTCACGTCTTCTCGGCCGACGCCGCAGAGGCCGCAGCCGAACTCAACGAGGCACTTCGTGAGTGGACCACTGCCGATGGAACGGTAATCCCGTCCTCCGGAGCGATGACCTTCGCCTCATGGGAACGCGGAGTTCAGCTCAACATGGTGCGTAACGACATGTATCACGGCTCGAACAGCCCCGACTCCGTCAACAAGGGTGTTGCGTTTGTCGACGGCGTGCAGATCAACTTCGTGACCGACACCGATGCTCAGATCAACGCTCTGCTCGCCGGCGAGGCACAGATCATCATGACTCAGCCGCAGCTCGCCTTCGAAGACCTCGCTCAGAGCGACGACTTCAATGTGATGTCGTCGGCTGGTCCGGTCTTCGAGCACTGGGGGATGAACATGTACAACGTGCACCTCGCCAAGCCTCTGGTTCGTGAGGCACTCGCCTTCGCCATGGACAAGACCGAGGTGATGGCTGGTCTGTACACGCCGCTCTTCGGTGAGGGACTCCCCGCTGAGGGCCTCGGCAACACCTACTGGCTCACTGGTTCCACCAACTACGAGGACCACGCCGGCGATGCTGGCTACGGCAAAGGCGACGTCGAGTCGGCCGTCGCCAACCTCGAGGAGGCGGGCTACGTGATGGGTGACGACGGTGTCTATGCACACCCCGAAGACGGGCGTCTCAGCCTTCGTGTTGGCACCACTGGCGGTAACCGTCTGCGTGAGATCCAGCAGGAACTCCTGCAGGCCAAGTTTGGCGAAGCCGGTATCGAGATCATCATCGACAACGTCGAGGGTGGCGCCTACTTCGACATCCCGTTCGGCGCCGACCACATCGGCTGCGTGAGCAGCGGTGGCAGCGAGGGCAACTGTGACACATGGGAACTCACGCAGTTCGCATGGGTCGGTGGCCCATGGCCCGGCGGTCAGTCAGCTTCGTACCGTTCGTTCAACGAGAACAACCCCTACGGGTTCGTGAATGAAGAGTTCGACGCTCTTGCCGACGAGTGTGACGCAACGGTCAACGATGCCGATCGCGCCACCTGCTACAACACGCTTGACAAGTACGTGACGACCCTCGAGATGGATCCCGAGAACGGTCTGTTCATGCTGCCTATCACGCAGAAGCCGTCGTTCTACGGCTACACCAGCCAGCTGGTTTCCGCCGGCGTCGCCCCCGACGCCCAGGGAGCCGGTCCGCTGACCAACGTGGCCGACTTCCAGTTCGCAAACTGATTGCTGAACTGACGTTGGCCTGATTCGAGTCGGGGCCCCGATGGGAAACCATCGGGGCCCCGATCGTTCGGCCTCCATCCCATCGTCCACTAAGGTTTCACCGCTTGTTCGCGTACGTGCTCCGCAGGGTCCTCGCGACCGTTCCGCTGCTAGTCATCACGCTGTACCTTGTGCATGTTGGCGTGTCGGCAACCACGAACCCACTCGCTGACTTCTACCTCTGTCTGCCGCGATGCGAGCAGGGATTCGATCGGATCGTTGAGGTCTACAACCTCGACGTCAGCATCTGGCTCCGGCCCTTCTACTGGTTCCAAGATGCCGCCCAAGGCGACCTCGGCTTCTCGTCAGCAATCGGGTTGCCCGTCACCGAGGTGTTGGCCACCAGAGGATGGAACACCGCGATGGTTGCCATTCCGGCATTTCTTGGCGGGTCGATCGTGGCACTTCTGCTGTCGGTCTATTCGGCTCGTCGTCCCTATTCGAAGGGCGACTACTTCTTCACAGCGCTCAGCTTCATCGGTTTCGCATTTCCCTCGTTCGTGATGGCCCTGGTACTGCAGAACATCTTCGGTGTGCAGTTCGAGCAGTGGTTTGGAGTGAAGCCATTCAACACCGGTCGAAAGACTGGCGATTCGTTTCTCACCCTCCTTCGCGACATCACCCTGCCGGCGACATCCCTTGCGATTCTTGGAATTGCTGCCGACAGCAGATTCGGTCTAGCCGCAATGCTCGAGACCCTCAATCAGGACTACATTCGGACGGCCCGTGCCAAGGGTCTCGACGAACGTCGAGTTGTGTGGAAGCACGCTCTGCGCAACGCCCTGATTCCGATTGTGACCCTGTGGGCTCTCAACTTTTCGGCGCTCCTTGGCGGCGCTGTCGTCACCGAGTCGATTTTTTCGTGGCCCGGTCTCGGTCCGGCGTTCCTGAAGGCCCTCGGCGAGCCTGATCTCGCACTGGTTCTCGGCTTCGTGATCTTCACTGGCGTGGTTACGGTGCTGTTCAACCTCATCGCTGACCTCCTCTACGGCATCCTGGATCCACGGGTCAGGTTCGACTGATGGCAGCAACCGTTGACTCTGGGCGTCTCTCGGTGGCCGACGCGCTCGAAGGATTGTCTGAGCAGCCGAAGAGCTTTGGCCGACTCGCCTGGGAGCGGTTCATTCATCATCGACTTGCTCTGATCGGGCTCATCGGACTGGTGATTATCGTTGCTTCGTTCTTCATCGGACCGATGATCAATGACCATCCCTTTGATAAGCCCGACGTTCTCAACCGACTGCAGGGTCCGTCACGTGAGCACTGGTTCGGCACTGATGAGATTGGGCGCGATCTGTTCGTCCGAACAGCCCGCGGTGGGCGTTACTCGATTCTGATCGGTCTTCTCTCAGCAGTCGTTGCAACCGCAGTTGGCACCCTGGTTGGGGCAGCCGCTGGCTACTTTGGCAAGGCAGTTGACGCCGTGGTGGCACAGGTGATCAATCTGGTCCTTGTCGTTCCCGGACTCATCGTCCTCAGCGTGTTTGCGCTCAACTTCGGATCGAGCTGGTGGCGATTGTCTCTCGTGCTCGCCGCCATCTCCTGGGTGCGAATAGCCCGTGTGGCGCGAGGTGTCGTGCTGTCGATCAAAGAGCAGGACTACGTGATGGCCGCCCGAGCTGCAGGCGCTTCACATAGCCGAATCCTGTTCCGGCATGTCTTGCCAAACGTGGTCGGGGCAGTCACCGTTGAGATCACGCTGCTGGTCGGATCAATCATCGTGCTCGAAAGCACATTGTCGTTCCTCGGCCTCGGAGTTCGGCCACCGGATACATCACTTGGACGACTCGTGGCCGATGCAAAGGGGAATATCGACAACGACCCACTTCGGGTGTTGACCCCGGGACTTGTCATCGTGTTCATCGTGTTGTGCGTGAACTTCCTCGGCGATGGCCTCCGTGACGCACTCGACCCGAGAGCGAGGTCGAATCGTGACGACTGAGCCATTACTTCGCGTGGATGGTCTCGAGGTGGGCTTTCCCTCAAAGTCCGGGGTGCTTCGTGCCGTTACCGACGTGAGCTTCGAGGTCCGCCCTGGGGAGACTCTTGCAGTTGTGGGCGAATCAGGCTCGGGCAAGTCCGTCACTGCTCTCACAATCATGCGACTGCATCCGGGTTCGACGCGGATATCCGGGTCGATCATGTTCGAAGGACGGAATCTTCTCGCTCTCGGCGACAAAGACATGCGGGCCGTTAGGGGAAATGAGATCGCGATGATCTTCCAAGACCCGATGACTGCTCTCAACCCGGTGTTCTCGGTCGGTTCACAGATCGTTGAGGCGATACGAATCCATCAGGACGTCTCAAAACAGCAGGCATGGAACCGCGCAGTCGAACTTCTTGCTCTGGTCGGCGTGCCCGAACCAAAGCGTCGAGCAGAGCAGTTCCCGCATGAATACTCGGGTGGGATGCGTCAGCGAGCGATGATCGCTATGGCCATCTCGAACGAACCGAAACTTCTCATCGCCGATGAACCAACGACCGCGCTTGACGTCACTGTTCAGGCACAGGTCATGGAGGTGCTCCACGATGTGCAGCGGGCGACGGGCTCGGCGATGGTGCTGATCACCCATGATCTTGGACTCGTGGCCGGAAGCGCTGATCGTGTCCAGGTCATGTACGCAAGCCGGCTCGTGGAGACCGGTGGCGTAGACGACATCTTCTACCGCTCACGTAACCCCTATACGCGTGCCCTTCTCGATTCGATACCGGATCTCCTTGCAACGACCGATCGGCTCGACCCAATTCCGGGAAACCCGCCGAGCCTGCTGAACCCGCCGTCGGGATGCCCCTTCCGCCCACGCTGTCAGATGGCTGTAGAGCACTGTGCCGAATCGGTTCCCGAACTCGTTGTTGTCGGAGAAGGGCACGCCAGCCGCTGCCATCGCACGGCTGACATCGAGGTCACTCCTGTGGAGACGTCATGAGCGATCCAGTTCTCGAGGTTCGCGACCTTGTCACCGAGTTCCCTATTCGTGCGGGAGTTTTCCGCAGGGAGGTTGGACGAGTCCAGGCCGTGAGCGGCGTCTCGTTCGACTTGATGCCCGTCGAGACACTTGGAGTGGTGGGAGAGTCGGGGTGTGGCAAGACGACGCTTGGTCGTTCGCTGCTCCGCCTGATCCAACCCACTTCGGGAAGTGTTCGTCTCGGAGATGTTGAGGTGACTACCGCTGATCGCCACACAATGCGACTGGTTCGCTCACAGTTACAGATGGTCTTTCAGGATCCCTATGCCTCGCTCAATCCTCGGATCCCGGTGCGAGACATCATCGCCGAGCCGATGCGAATCCACGGTGTCAACAAAGAGGAGGCGGCTGATCGTGTTGCTGACCTCCTCACCCGGGTGGGCCTGCTCCCCGAACATGGAAACCGTTACCCGCACGAGTTCTCCGGTGGCCAGCGTCAGCGGATCGGTATCGCTCGTTCTCTCGCCCTTCGTCCTCGCATCATCATTCTCGACGAACCAGTGTCGGCCCTCGACGTGAGTATTCAAGCCCAAGTCCTCAATCTGCTTGATGAGATTCAGGACGAGTTCCAGTTGTCGTATGTGTTCATCGCCCACGACCTCTCGGTGGTTCGACATACGAGCGATCGAGTAGCGGTTATGTATCTGGGAAAGGTGGTCGAGATCGGCTCCCGTGATTCGATCTACGACTCACCCGCTCATCCCTACACCCACTCGTTGCTGTCGGCAGTTCCGGTGGCCGACCCCATTCGGGAACGGTCGCGCCAGCGCATCATCCTCGAGGGTGATGTGCCAAGTCCGGCGAACCCGCCTGCGGGCTGCCGGTTCCACACCCGGTGCCCAATTGCAGAGGATCGATGTCGGACTGAGGTTCCAGAGTTGCGTGCGGTTGCTGGGGGTCAGCAAGTTGCGTGCCATAGCGCGCTGGAACCGGGTCAGTCTCTGGTTGAACTCAGTCGCCGATGAACGTGAGCGGTTCTGGTCAGGAGCTCACCCTTCACTCTTCGTGGTGGGGGATCACGTCAGGGATGGTCTCGTCGTCGGTACTGGTCGCGCTCGGCGGCTGGGGAGTCTTGTCGGTGGGGTTCAATTGGGCCCCGACGGTTCTGCTCGTGGTCGGAGTGCTGCTCCTTGCGGTCGTCGTATTCGATCTGCCGGTTGCATCTCGCGTCACCCTTGAGGGAATCGAGAGGCGTGCACTGGCGCGACGACATCACCTGCGATGGGACGGTATCCGAGCCTTGAGCAGAGGTCGGCCTGCCGTGCGGCTTCGGAATCGCCAGCTCGACCCAGGGCCACTCGTTGCAGTGGTCGGTAGACGTCGATACATGGTCATCGACCAGACCGAGAGTCTCGAGGAGTACCAGCAGCTGATTGCGCTTCTCACCCATCTCGAGCGCCACGATGACATCGAACTTCTGCTTGCCCCACCCGAGCGGCGCCCTCCAACTTGGACTTACCGGCGGAGTCGTTGGCGGAGCCAGTAACGTCCGCTTCCGTGCTT
>JBDQKN010000087.1:0-8042 GCA_040263235.1 Ilumatobacteraceae bacterium | reverse complement strand
GCAGGCTTTGGGGCTGGGGGAAGCCTTACGCTCGCACCTCTCGCAATTGAGCGTCGAAGGCCGCTCTTGGCCCTTGAGGAGCTGATTCTTGCCTGTCGAATGCTTTGGTCTGGTGCTCCTGCCACTATCGATGGCACCACAATCACTCTTCGTGAAGCTCGTCTGGGCGTGGGGCCGGCACACATCCCCATTTGGCTGGCCGGTCGGGGACCACGTGTGCTTGCGCTTGGTGGCAGAGCGGCTGACGGCGTGATGCTTGATTTTCTGCATCACAGCGCTATCGAGGGAGCCGTCGAAACAGTTCGTCAGGCGGCAAGCGAATCACATCGAACTGTCGAATTGTCCTACTCCACGAGTGTCGTCATGACCGAAGCCGACCTTGAAGCGGTCCGGCCGCATATGACGTATCGCCTCGTTGACAGCCCAGATCCAGTGAAGGAGATGATTGGCTTCGACCCCGAATCCGAATCGCGAATTCGAAACGCGATGACAGAGGGGCTTGCTGTCGCCGCACGTCATGTGAGGGACGAATGGATCCTCCCATTCGTCGTTCATGGGGCACCCGCTGAGTGCGCTGCACAACTGCGGAAACTCGAACGAAAGCACGGGCTCGACGAGTTCTTACTTCCGGTCTTTGACATGGATGACCCCGCGGACTACATCGCGCGGGTTGGGGACCTATTCGAGGGCTGATCTACCAGAGGCCTCGTTCGACGAGCACGTCACGCAATATTTCTGGCCTGTCGGTCATGATCCCGTCAACGCCGAGGCCAAGAAGGCGATGCATCTCATCGGCATCATCGATCGTCCACACGTGCACCTGGAGTCCGCGCCGGTGGGCACGTGCGACGCGCGAAGCCGTTACTACCTGAACGGGACCAGAGCGAACAGGAACTTGCGCGACCTGGCCACCTGTGGCAGCCGGTAGCCCGATGGTCAAACGAGCGGTCTCTGCAGGGCCAAGACTTGTGCAGAGAGCGGGGCCGACCAATCGACGCAAACGCCGCAGTCGGCGGTCGCTGAACGCACCCACGCAAACCCGGTCGAGCACGCCATGTTTGGAGAGTGTCGCCGCAAGATCATCGACTGCGTCATCAGACTTGCAGTCGATGTTGAAACGGGCCGACGGAAAGGTTTCGATCAGTTCATCCAGGGTCGGGATCGGCTCACTGCCACCCACCCGCGCATCGGCCACGTCGCTCCATTGGAGTTCAGTGATTTTCCCCGGGCGCCCACAGGTTCTGCCGAGATCTTCGTCGTGGAATGCGACGAGCACACCATCTGCTGTTCTGTGAACATCCGTCTCGAGATACGTGAAGCCGAGGGAAACTGCGTGTCGGAATGCCGCGAGGGTGTTCTCTGGGTGGACACCGGTGCCACCGCGATGCGCAAATCCGAGCACTCCCTCCCAATCAAGATAGGGATGTTGCGGAGCAGGTCGCGCGATCATTCCTCTAGATACTCCGGCCAGCGGCCGCCCAGTATTCATCCTTGAGGAGCCGCTTGTAGAGCTTCCCTGTCGGGTGGCGTGGCAACTCGCTGCGGAAGTCCACCGACCGAGGGCACTTCACATCGGCCAGATGCTCTCGGCAGAAACGAATCAGTTCGCGTTCGAGCGCTTGGGCGGATTCACTATCGAGGGGAAGTTCTGCTGGCTGCACCACTGCCTTGACCTCTTCGCCGAAGTCATCGTTTGGAACACCGAAGACCGCAACGTCAACCACCGAGGGGTGGGTGATGAGAAGGTTCTCAGCCTCTTGCGGATAGACGTTCACGCCGCCGGTGATAATCATGTAAGCCTTGCGGTCCGTCAGATACAGAAATCCATCACCGTCGAGATATCCGACATCGCCGAGAGTGCTCCACCCGTTGGGATGCCTTGAGCCCTGCGTCTTCTCCGGGTCGTTGTGATATTCAAAGACAGCTGACGACTCGAAGAACACCGTGCCAGACTCACCAACAGGAACCTCCTCGCCATCCTCGCCGACGATATGCAGGACACAGTTGATCGGCGAACCCACCGTTCCGGGGTGGGCCAACCACATTTCGCTGTTGCAGTAGATGAAGCCGTTGCCCTCTGTTCCTGCGTAGTACTCGTGAATGACCGGTCCCCACCAGTCGATCATCTGATGCTTGACTGTTGCTGGGCAGGGCGCTGCTGCGTGGACTGCCATTTCCAAGCTTGAGACGTCGTAGCGGTGACGAACCTCCTCAGGGAGCTTGAGCATTCTCACGAACATCGTGGGAACCAGTTGGCTGTGGGTGATGCCGTATCGCTCCACATTCGCCAGATAGTCCTCGGCATCGAAGTGCTCCATCAACACTACGGTTGAGCCGCAGGACTGAACGGCCATGCAAAAGCGAAGTGGTGCAGCGTGGTACATCGGGGCGGGGGAGAGATACCGCTTGTTGTCGTCCATGCCGAAAAGCACACGGAGAAGGCCTTCGATCCCGCTCGACCATTCCTCCAACGGGGTTGGAGTCAACGAGGGCAAGACACCCTTCGGGCGGCCCGTCGTCCCTGAGGAATACAGCATGTCCATCCCGGCGATGCGGTCATCAAGTGGTGATGGGTCCTGAGCGGCAACCGCATCCTCGTAGGACTGATGACCATCGATGGTGCCGTCGAGCATCAGACGCATCGAGACGCCTGGGGTATCTGAGACGACATCTGCAGCTTGTTCGGCTTTGTAGGTAGAGGTGATGAAGACCTTGGCACCGCAGTCACCAATGACGTAGGCGAGTTCGTCAGAGGTGAGCCTTGACGATGCCGCCGTGTAGACCGCTCCGGCGTAATGGCAGCCCCACAGAACCTCCAGGTATCTGGGATGGTTCTCCATACAGATAGCAACATGATCTCCCGGCATGACACCGGCTGATCGCAGCACTCTGCTGAGGCGGTTTGCCGCCGCATCGAGTTCTCCAAATGTTTGCGTTAACCCCGACCCGGCCATGATCAGCGCCGGCTTGTCAGCTAGTTCGGGAAGATGCGAGCCAAGGAACATGCAACGAAAGGTAGTCCGCGGAGGACGAGTGAAACCGATTCGGTTCCCTGCCAACGAGCGATTCGATACACCTCAGACGCTCAAGCACGACCGAGGTGGCCAACGGTCGACAAAGGAACCGCTCACCTGACTCCGTAGCCGCCTCCACCCGCTTCAAACCCAAACTCGTTGCGCAGCGGATCCGGGGTGGCGGGCGAACTACGAATCAGGCTCAGGAGTGTCAACCACTGGAGAGACAGCAGCAGGTCCGGGATTAGAACTAGTTCTCCGACAGGAATTCTCAAGGATGTCGGCAACCCGCACTAGGGGGTCATCCTCGGGGGTGCGCCCCTCAGCGTCAATGCCTTCGCCTTCGGCAGCGTGATCTGACGGCTCGGTGGGTTCAATCGAATCCGCCGGGCTGCTGCCGCCTCGAAGCACGGTCGCTCCAGCTCTCAGATCGGCTGCGATATTCGCAGGCGCTGATTCGGCAACATTGTCGAAGACCGCAGCAACCTGTTCCGGACTGTCGTCTGCACTCAGGGCCTCCAGCGGGGCGCACCATGCCGGAAGTGCAGACACCTTCGCCTCAGGGTCACCCGGATCGACAACCGCTGACACCGTGACCGCAGTGACAGGCACAGGATCCGTCGAGACCACTGTTCGCTCTCGCGAACCTGCAACTCCAACGGCAAGCACCGCTGCGGACAGGATGACCCAACGCCACCGCCCGAGTGACATCGTTACGCACCCGACCGAATCAGAACGCCGAGCACTAATGCACCGACCGAGAGAATGAGAGCGGCGGCACCACCAAGGGCCTTCATAGTGCGAGATTGCGCCATCGTGTGAACGGCGGCAGCACCGCCACTTCCTATTGCGACGGAGACCTTTGCAAGGGTGGCGAATTGATAGCCCAATGAGGTGGCGGTGACATCCATCACTGCCAACGACCACATTCCAGTCAGCACCACGACCGCATATGCAGTCCAGGCGATCCGCCCAAAGGATCTCGCCAATGGTTTCAATGCGTCTTGGTGATCGCGCCGGAGAGCACCTACAGCGGCACCGACGACGAATTGACCTCCAACCCAGACCGATGCGGCTAGCACGTGGGCTGAGATGCGAACTGTGTCCAGTGCGCTGGTGAGTTCACTCATGAGGTGGGCCGATCAACGAGACCAGCCAACACGAGACTGGCAGGTACGAGCCGATCGTCCATCCGAGGTCTCTCGAGCAAGCTGCCACCTGTCATTGCTGTCACTGCGGTTTCGATTGCGGCCTGCAACTCCCTGATATTGCGTGGCGGAGGGAAATATTCATCCTCTTCAGTCACCCTGACCAGATCGATGCCGTCACGAGGTGCCAGGCGCTCGAGCACCTCGGTAACGAGTTCCTCTGGCGCGGAGGCACCCGCCGTTACGCCCACCGTTCCATCGAGGTCGTCTGGAACCTCTGAGGCATCATTGACCCTCAGAACTCGACGGCATCCGGCTTCCTCAGCCAGTCGCTCCAGGGCCCTCGTATTCGAGGAATTCGCTGACCCGATCACAATGACGGCATCGCATGCGGGAACCATCGCAAGAAGTGAACTCTGACGGTTAGTCGTCGCAAAGCACAGATCACTCCGGCCCGGCATCCAAACATCTGGAAACCGGACTCGAACTTGCTCGGCAACTCCCTCCCAGTCGCGATGAGAGAGTGTGGTCTGGGCAAGGAGGGCAACCGGTTCGTCGAACTCGGGAAGTTCATTCACCTCGTCGATGCTCTCCACTCGGGAGATCGACGTTGGAGCCACGGCCATCGTGCCGACGGCCTCCTCGTGTCCCTCGTGGCCCACGTACACGATTCGAAAGCCCTTCTGGGACCGCACCTTGACCTCGTGATGAACCTTGGTTACGAGCGGGCAGACAGAATCAACGACGAATGAACCTCGCGCCCTGGCGGCCGCAACAACCTCAGGAGCGGATCCGTGGGCCGACAACATGATCGGCTTGCCAGGGGGAACCTCATCGATCGAGTCGACGAAGATCACGCCTCGGTCGATGAAACGGTCGACAACGATTCTGTTGTGCACGATCTCGTGATAGCAGTAGACCGGAGGCTCGAAAGAGCGGACCATCCACGCAAGTGCCTTAATGGCCATCTCTACGCCGGCGCAGAATCCCCTCGGTTCGGCGAGCAGCACGCGTTCGACCGACATGGTGCTGCAAGACTACCCGTACACCGCCGCCGCTAGCCTCGCCAACGCCCATGAATCACCAATCCACTCTTCAGCGTGACGAGGCTCCGCGGGTGATTGGCGTATCCGATGATTCCCCGGCAAGCGTGGCTGGCATCGTCGTTGGGGACATCATCGAGTCGGTTGACGGTCAACGGCCACGTGATGTCATCGAATGGCAATGGGCTACCGACGTTTCAGACCCCACACTCGAGGTGCGTCGTCACACGGCTGTCTTTGAATTGACCGTGCCAAAGCGCGAGGGAGAGCCCATCGGGCTTGATGTGCATTCCGCCGTATTCGACCGCGTTCGAACCTGCGACAACCACTGTGAATTCTGTTTCATCCACCAGTTGCCAAAAGGCATGCGTCGAAGTCTCTATTTGAAGGACGACGATTACCGCCTGAGTTTTCTCTACGGCAACTTCACGACCTTGACCCGATTTACAGAATCGGACCTAGAGCGGGTGATAACCGAACGTCTTTCGCCCCTACACGTCAGTATCCATGCGATTGAGCCGGACGCTCGAAACATGATGCTCAAGAATCGTCGAGGCGCAATGAGCCTCCGATGGCTGCGGGCCCTTCTCGATGCTGGCATCGAGGTCCGAGGACAAATCGTTGTGTGTCCCGGGGTGAACGACGGTGAGGTACTCGAGAGAACACTGCTTTCCATTGCGGATCAGTACAGCGAACTCACCTCTGTGGCTGTTGTCCCGCTTGGAGTATCGAGTTTCAACCCTGAGGAACGAATGAGACCTCACACAATTGACGAGGCAATGGCCGTGTTGCAGATCGTCGATGACTGGCAGGAGATCAATCTCGGGTTATCTGGCCGACGTACGGTCTTCGCTGCAGATGAGTACTACCTCCTTGCCGGGCGCGAATTTCCCGCCCTTGGCTCCTACGAGGGTTGCCCGATGCATGAGGATGGAATCGGCATGGCGCGAACGTTCGAAGCTGAATTTGCAGGAACGGTCGGCACGACAACCTCGCCTCGGCGAGGGTTCTTTGACGCAGTGGACTCGCCGATGAGACTTCCGGCCAATCCTGCTGCGTACACCGGATTGAGAGCCGAACCCGTCCAGCTGACGTCCTCGTCACGTTCGCGCACGCGACGATCAACACACTCGGGAATCAGCATCCTGACGGGGACCCTCGGGGCGGAAGTGATCAGACCGCTGATCTCCTCACTGGGAAGGTCCGACATCGACGTTCGTCCCGTGGAGAACCGCTTCTTTGGTGGCAACACCGGTGTCAGCGGATTGCTGACCGGATCCGACCTCATTCGCCATTTGGATGATGCCCCGACTGATCGCCGGTATCTGTTGCCCGATGTCTGCCTGAGCGATGACGGAATGTTCCTCGACGGGCATTCCCTGGCTGATCTGCCCCGAACCGTCGAGGTGATCCCAACTGATGGGGCGGCCCTGAGGCGCGCCCTTGAGGCTGTCTGATGGAGGAGCACACCATGACCCAGAACGACCGTAGTGACCACTCACTACCTGCTGTCGTCATAGTCGGTCGGCCGAATGTTGGTAAATCCACGCTCTTTAACCGCATCATCGGGGAGCAGGCCGCAATCGTTGAAGACCGTCCCGGCATCACCCGAGACCGCAAAGAGCTCGAAGCCGAGTGGCTTGGAGTTCCTTTTCGGATCGTCGACACCGGCGGATGGATGCCTGGGGGAGATGACCTTGATGCGAAGGTGAGCCGTCAGGTTGAAATGGCAGTCCGCGATGCCGACCTTGTGCTCTTCATCGTCGATGCCAGCGTGGGGAGTGTGACCGAGGACGACGCCATTGCCCAGTGGCTCCGGCGAGCATCCGTTGATGTTCTGGTCGTTGCAAACAAGGCCGATAATGACCGACGCGAGGGTGAACTCTGGGATTTCCTCTCCTTGGGACTCGGAGATCCGGTTCCGGTCAGCGCCCTTCACGGCCGGAGAGCGGGCGACCTACTCGACGTTGTCTTGGAACGCCTCGGTGATCGCGCCGTGCTCCCAGAGGCGGAGTCGCTGCCCTGGCTTGACGAGGGCGAGCCCGAGGTCGATACAACCGACGCACCACGTGTGGCACTCGTGGGTCGGCCGAATGTTGGAAAGTCGACGCTGTTCAATCGCTTGGTCGGAGAGGACAGATCTGTTGTCCACGACATGTCAGGCACGACCCGAGACTCTGTCGACACGCTGGTGGAGACACCCGACGGACCAATCGTGTACGTCGACACCGCCGGCATGCGGCGTCGTTCTCGCATCGATGACAGCGCCGAGTACTACTCGATGGTCCGTGCTCTCCGATCGATCGATGACTCTGACATCGCACTGCTCGTGATCGACGCTGTCGAAGGCGTGACGGGGCAAGACCAACGTCTTGCTGAGCGGGTTGATGCTGCTGGTTGTCCGATCGTCGTTCTGCTCAACAAATGGGAGACGATCGACGACACCGAGGTGCGCGAACAGCGACGGACCGAGGTGGCTCGAAAGCTTGCGTTCCTCGGTGACGCTCCGGTTCTGGCAATCTCGGCGCTGACGGGCAAAGGTGTGCACCGGCTGCGACCACTTCTCACTGAAGCCGTCACCCAATATCACCGCCGTGTGCCGACCCGAGACGTCAACCGAGTTATCGCCGCGGCTCAGCAGGCTCAGCCAGCCGGTGGTGGGGCAAAGGTTCTCTACGCAGTCCAGGGAGCCACCGATCCGCCTACGTTCACCTTGTTCGTCAACCGAGAGTTACCAGCCCATCACGTTCGTTATCTTGAACGTCGAATACGGGAGGAGTTCGGTTTCGGTTCGACTCCCATCAAGATCAGAATTCGTAAAAAGCAGGGATGACATG
>JBDQKN010000086.1:0-8134 GCA_040263235.1 Ilumatobacteraceae bacterium | reverse complement strand
GCGGTAGTGCACACGACATCGAGCGGCGGCACTCATGCAGGGCTGGTTGCGGGACGGGCTCTGATTCTGAACGCCGGGATGCCCGTCCCCGACATCGTTGGTATCGGAGTGGCCAAGGGGGTCAACCGTGGACGTCCCGATGTGGCGGCGCTGGCCCAGGCATCGCTCGACCTCCTCGGCGCAGACGGCGTCACTATTGACGACGATGCGGTACTCGTTGACCCTCGGTGGATGGGTGACGACTACGCCGTGCCGACGCGCGAGGCAGATGACGCGATCAGGTGGGCTGCCCACACGGGCGGTTGGGTGCTCGACCGGGTGTATTCCGGTAAGGGCATGGCGGGGCTCCTCGGCCGAGCCGCTTCTGGCGAGTGGGGAACCGGTGACGACGTCGTGTTCATCCATACCGGCGGACTGCCTTCGGTCTTCGCGACCGATGGTGCACCCTGATGGCTAGCGTTTCCGCTGTGACGACCGAAGACCGGCGCGAGGTGATCTGCGCGGTAGATATCGGTGGAACAAAATTCGAAGCCGGCTTGGTCACGATGCGTGGCGAGCTGCTCGACCGTTCGCGGGTACCAGTCGATCCTGATGTTGGCCCACAGTCGCATTTCGCTGCATTGGCAGGAATCGTCTCGGAACAACTCGATCGAGCACGCGAGCATCATCTGGTCGATGTTCTGGCGATCGGCATCGGGTGTGCAGGGCCGATTGAGCGTCAGTGCGAGACCGTGTCACCGGTCAACATCCCGTCGTGGAACCGATTTCCGTTGCGCTCGTTCCTTGTCGAACTGACTGGACTCCCGGTGTACGGCGATCTCGACGCAAAGGCATTAGCCCTTGCAGAGGGGTGGCTCGGTGTTGCGCGCGGTGTGCGCAACTTCTGTGCTCTGACAGTGTCGACCGGTGTCGGAGGTGGCATCTTCTGTGATGGTGACCTTCTCGATGGTGACAGCGGAAATGCTGGGCATGTAGGACATCTCATTGTCGAGCCGGGGGGCCGGCGGTGCGGGTGTGGAGCACGTGGATGTCTTGAAGCAGAGGCGTCGGGCACTGCCATTGAGGCGATCACCGGTCGCTCACCCTCGGAACCCACGTACGACATCATGCAGAGAACCGGGCGACTCGTTGGGCGTGGTGCAGCGATGATCTGCAATTCGCTTGATCTCGATCTCGTGGTTGTCGGGGGGAGTGTGGCACTCGGTTTTGGGGCAACGTTCTTCAATGCGGCCCAACTTGAACTTGATGCGATGGCTCGAATTGGTAGTGGCCCACCGCCGAGAATCACCCAGACTCGTCTTGGTGATCGAGGCCCATTGATCGGTGCCGGAGCGGTGGGTATCCGGCAGCTGCGACGAATAGTCGGCGTTTGAGTCAGGTCCAGGTGAAGTCGTCGATCTGGGTCCAGGTGAGTGGACGCTGAAGGTCGAGTTCGTCTCCCACCTGCGGAGTTGCGAGGTCTGCAGGACAGAACAACATTGATGTGTGCATATGTGGCGGTTCGACCAGTTCGAGCCGGGTTCGACGGTGATGGAACGGACTGCGTCCATCCTGCAGCGGGTGGACGCCGTTGGCAGTCCCGGCTCCAACCATCACCAAGTGGCCGTCATGGTGAATCGCATGCTGGTGATACCCGGCAACCTCGCCAGCCCGCACAGGGCGTACATCGAGTACGTCACAACTGAGATGAAGGGCCGATCGTTCTCCGTGCCACAGGGCGGTACCGAGTCGAAGTTTCCACTGCCGATCTTTCGGCAGCGATGATGCGGCCGCTGGGCTGAGATGGCTCACCCAGATCTCCAGCTCAGGATCGATCTCTGGAAGGTGGCGAAGAATGTCGTCGATGTGATGATCGTCGCTACCGGCGATCGGGGGATGGATGGAGACACCGATCACATCGAGACCGGCCGCCCGGGCCTGAGTGACGAGGTCGGTGGAGCCGCCATATCGACGCATACTCGAGGCGAGTTTGACGAGCACTCGGTGTGGTGTGGCGGTGAGTGCCTGAATGTGATCCGGATTGGCAACGGTCAGAATCGCTTTGGCTGCCGATGGACCCATCAGGGTTGGAGTGAGCACAACCGGGTCGACCCCGCTGGGGAGGCCTGCGAGCTCGTGAACCGTGCCAACGCAAATCTGATCGCTGAACGTGGCCGCGATCGCAGCGAGCCGAGTCCGCTCAAAGCCATAGCCGTTTCCCTTGACCACTGGGACGGGATCTGCGAAGGGACGAACTTCGTCCACGGTTGCCGCAACATGCGCTTCCCACAGCGCACGGTCGACGGTAAGCCGGACGGTCATGAGGCGGAATGGTACGTGCTTGTGGTGCGGCGTTCGGGTCGGCTGTGGGAGATCCGTGGCGCAAGCGCCGCAAATGACCGTTCTCTGAGCGCTCCTTTCCATACTCCGGCACCGTGGGCGAGGTCATCAACGACGACCAGCAGCGACCTCGCAGCCAGGACTGAGAGCAGGACGAGACGCCTGACGGGCCGCAGCGGAAGGAGGACGAGCGCAACGGGCCACCATGTTCGCCGTACTGCCTTCGCAAGCGCTACCGCCGCGCGAGTGGTGCCAGCCGACACGATGCGAAGCGCTTCACCTCGACCCAATTCGGGGAGTCGATTGGCAAGCCGCATTGCTGCCAACACCATGGCGGCCACCGCCGTCGGGATGCCGTACCAGGGGCGACGAGGAATCAGCAGCGCGGCAAGCGCCACAGCACTCCAGGGTGAGATCACCAGTGGCGCCACTCGGCCAGGGTGTCTGCGCTCGAGCAAAGCGGCCGATGCTCCGTAGCCGATCCGTTGGGAGAGGAATGCTCGCCAGCTAGACCGAGGTTCGTGCACGACCTCGACGTCGGGCGCGTAGCGCACCGTGTGCCCGGCGTCGACGAGCCGCCAGATGAGGTCGACGTCTTCGCCGGTTCTCATGGCTTCGTCGAAGCCACCGATCTCACGAATGGCAGAGGTGCGACAGATCAGAGCGGCAGCGGGCACGTATGCAATTCGAGTTCCAGGTCGTACCGGCGCGGGCTTGTCGCCCATGTCGAGGGCTCCGTGGTGTTGTTCGTGTCGTTCGAGCGCACCCCTGCCTGCCCGGCTACGAACCCGGGGTGCAACTGCGGCCACGTGTGGATCGTCGAAGTGTCCGAGCAGTGACCTGAGCCAGTGATCATCGTCACCCGTGTCGACGTCGGCATCGACGAAGGCGCAGAACTCAGTGTTGACGGCTGCGAGCCCACGGTTCCGTGCGGCAGCTGGGCCCATATTCGTATCGAGTCGGATCGTGGCGTCCTGCACAGGTGGGTTTGAGCCATCATCGACAAGGATCAGATGGTCGTCATCGAGACCATGCCGTTGACGGTGGTGGGGTGCTCCGAGTGTGGGGGTGACCACGGTGACGACCGCGCGACCCTCGCCGTCGCGGATCGGGATGGGTTCAATCGCAGGATGGACAATCCCGAGTTCGAGCATCCGATCGAGTAGCTGCCCCGAGTTCAGGTCGTTGCCCGAGAGGATCGCGTCGAGCACCTGTCGGCCGGCAGCCGAGATTCTCAACATGCTTGGCGGCGATCCACCGATGATTCGGTTGCCGTCGATCGTTGCTTCGCTGTCGAGACGGAATCTCATGGGGTCGCGGTGTTGAGCATGTCGAGTAGATCGCCGATCCACGTTGAGAGCCACCGCTCACCCTCCTCGGCGTGGGCCCCGTGAGGATCTCCAAGGACACCGCTTGGAGAGTGGGCGAGCACACCGTCGGCAGCGAGGGCCTCGATCGAGGGCGCGGTTACCGGCTCGGGCGGCAGGCCAACGAGGTCAGGTGAAAGGTGGAGCATCACCGAGGTCTCGACCCGTCCGGCATGGAGATCACCGGGCACCGCTCGTGGCCACCAATCGTCGGCGGTTCGTCCCTCGCTTCGCAGGAGTTCAACGGCTTCACGAACGGCCGAAAGATTCCCGCCGTGGCCGTTGACGAAGACGAGTCGGGTAGCCCAATCGGCTGATCTGCCGAGTTCGACCAGCAGGTGGGTGGTGGCGTCGGTGCCGATTGAGAGCGTTCCCGGGAAGCCGGCATGCTCGCCACTCGACCCATATGCAACCACTGGAGCGACGAGAGTATTCATGACCTGCTCGGCTGCTCGCTGGGCGATAGCCAGAGCGATCTGACTATCGGTGTCGAGTGGGAGGTGAGGGCCGTGTTGCTCACAGGACCCAACGGGGATGAGAAGGTTCACTGCCGCAGGGATATCGGTCCATCGGTGAGATCCGAGTCGGTGCTGATCGCCCATGGGAACAGTGTGGTGGCTGTGATACCCCACCTGCGACCGTTCGATCTGGGACAATGGCTCCGTGAGTGAAATCGACGTCTCCGATGACACGGCCACCGATGCCTCGTGGTTGTCCCGCGAGGACATGGAACTGGCCCGTGGCCGGCTCCCGATTGTGTATGTGGACGCTGTTCCAGTGCGGGTCGACGGCACGGGGAACGTCACCGAAGTGGGCATGCTGTTGCGCGTAGCACCCGATGGGTCGATATCTCGGATGGTGGTCAGCGGTCGTGTGCTGTTTGGCGAGCGGGTGCGCGATGCGCTTCTGCGTCACTGCGAAAAAGATCTGGGCCCGGTTGCGTTGCCTCGGATCCCGGTTGATCCCTCGCCGTTCACCGTCGTCGAATATTTCCCTGATCCCGACCGAAGTGGCTTCTACGACCCTCGCCAACACGCGGTCAGCCTCGCGTTTGTTGTGCCCGTAGATGGTGACTGCCAACCGACCCAGCAGGCCCTCGATCTTTCGTGGTTCAGTCCGGCTGAAGCGGTGTCGCCTGCGGTCCGGCAACAGATGACGAGTGGCCATGACCGCCTGATTCGCCTCGCCCTCGCGCACGTTGGCCAGTTGCCCTGACATGTGCCGCGACCGAGTCCACCACTGACGCGCGGCGCGCACCTACGATTCACCTCGTGCTCGAAGCGCCCGAAATCCGTCGCACTGCCAGCGCCATGCGAACGGCGCTCATCGGACGTCAGACACTTCGTTTCGAATCACCACGCCTCGCAGGGCCAGCTCCGCGAATCGGCCGAGTTGTCGAACGCATCGATTGCCGCGGCCGTGATCTTGATCTTCATTGGGACGATGGCCTGGTACTCCACACCTCGTTGAAACGGTCGGGAACCTGGCATCTCTATCGCCACGGTGATCGGTGGCGCCGCCCTCAGCGCGAGGTGAACGCACTGCTCGAAGCCGATGACTGGGTTGCGGTTTGTTTCAATGCTGCTGAGGTTGAGACCTTCCGTACTGTTCCAATCGACCGGCACCCGTCTCGTGGTCGCGTTGGTCCCGATATTGCCGATCCAGAGGCCGAACTCGACCTGATCGTTGAGGAACTCTTGGCGTATCCGAACCCCTCGGCGAGAGTCCGCGATGTGCTGCTCGACCCGCGTGCATTGCGCGGGCTCGGCAACGTCTATGCCGCCGAGGTGATGTGGGCGAACCGATTGAGCCCATGGGCCCGTGTTTCAGACCTGGCCCGTAGTGATGTGATCATGCTCGTGAACACCGCGGCTCGTGTGCTTCGGTCGCACCTCGCTGCGGCGGTTCCCACACCTCATGGTCGGGAGGCGCTGCCGCTTGCGGTATACGGCCGAAACGGGCAGATGTGTGGCCGTTGCGGGGGAACGGTCGACGTCGCTCGGGCGAAGGGCGATGGTCGTCTCGTGTACTGGTGTCCGCAATGTCAGACTCGAATGGATCGCCGGTTGCTCGATGACACGCCACCGGCTGGTGCACCAGCCCGTGACGATCTCTGACCGTTAGGCCCGGCCGAGGATCCGATCGACGCGGATTTCAATCGCTACCCGATCATTTCTCGGCCGTGGTTCTTGGTAACGGGCGGTGTACGCGGCCTCAGCCAGTGCTACCGATTCGGGATCGTTTCGCACGATCGGTGTCCCCTCGAGCGAGAGCCATCGCCCACCATCGACCTGGCTGACAACGGCTCGTTGTCCGAGTTCTGCGTTTTTGACCTTCTGTGAACGGGCAGCCGAAATGATTCTGACCGTGGACGTCGTCGCATCGTATGAAAAGCCGACAGGTACTGAATGAGGGCTTCCATCTGCTCGTTGGGTGACCAGAAATCCAAGATGGCGTTCAGTGAGAAACGCTGTCATCTCAGGAGTTATTTCGTTCGGTGTAATCGCCACGAGTCAGTCCGTCGAGATTGCGTCGAGCACGTCGAGGCGGGCTGCACGTCGGGCGGGGAACCAGGCTGCGATCACGCCGAGGAGTCCACCGACAAGGATGAAGACCACGAGTTGACCCCACGGAATGCCGATGGTCCGCACGAAGCTGTCTGGGATTGCAACCACGGCGGCGGCCCCAAGGAGTAGCCCGAGTGCCACCCCGAGTAAGGCCCCGAAGAGGCTGATAATCGCGGCTTCCCATCTGACGCTTGATTGCAATTGTCGACGTGTCATACCCACAGCTCGGAGGAGGCCGATCTCGCGGGTCCGCTCGAGCACAGCCAACGCCATCGTGTTGACGATTCCGAAGAACGCGACAACGAGGCAGAGGACCAAGAGCCCATTGATCACGACCTGTAGCTGCGAAATCTGTCCTTGGGCTTCTTCCTTGAACTCGGTGTTGTCTTGAACGCTGAGTTGCGGGAAGGCGGCGGTGACGTCTTCGACGAGAGCGCGAGTAGCCGCGGGGTCGGCATCGGGCATGTAGGTCAATCCAACGAAGGCAACGTCGTCGGCGATGACGTGCTCACGAGTGAGCGAACGATCGAGGAGCCAGTCAGATTCGACCACGGCGGCATCGTCGAAGATGCCCCGAACCACGAGCTCGGCGGTGAACCCATCCTCGAATTCAACCTGCACGGTGTCGCCGACCCCGAGAGACAACTCTGCTGCGCGATCGTCGAGAAGGGCAATGCCGTCGGTTCCAACGGTGGCGGTTCCATCGACAACACCCATATTCACCACGCTTGTGCCTGTACCGGAGTCGAAACCGGTGGCCGAGCGTGGTTCGCCATCGATGAGGATCTCAATGGTGGCGAAACCGGCAACCTGATCGACATCAGGGATGGCGGCAAGTTGATCGACAACCACGCCTGAGAACTCGAGCCCTTGGTTGGCCTCGAAGACGAAGAGATCTGCTGAGATCGAATCTTCGAGGATTTCGTCGAACGTGTCGAGGATCGACTGGGTGAGCACGGCAACCCCGGAGATGAGGGCAAGTCCGATCATCAACGCCGTCGCGGTGGCACTTGTGCGTTGTGGATTTCGGCTTGCGTTGCCGCGTGCGATCGAACCGGGTACGCCGCGCAACTTCGCGATCGGAGCACCGATTGCCGAGGCCACGGGCCCGGCGAAGGTTGCTGACAACATGGAGACGCCGATGAAGGTCAGGGCGCCACCGATGCCAAGGACACCCAGGGTGGCGGCTGTTCCACCTGCATCACCGAACATGCCGATGCCCATCATGAGGAGTCCTGGGACGAGCACCGCTGCGCCGCTGACTAGTCGGAATGTCGCAGATCGTTCTGCGCGGCCACCCGAACGGAATGCTTCGAGCGGGGTGACCCGGGCGGCTTTGACCGCTGGCAGGAGGGCTGACACCAGGGTGACGAGCATGCCGACGAGGACGACGACCACAATCGTTCGTGTTCTGATCTCGAGTGGACCATCGGGAAATTCACCACCACCGGCGGAGAAGAGCCGCTTCAGCAATGAGGCAACGCCGAGGCCACCGACGAGGCCGAGTCCAGATGCGGCCACGCCGACACCGCCTGCCTCGATCAGCACCATTCGCCTGATCTGAGAAGCGCTTGCCCCGATCGATCGGAGTAACCCGAATTGTCGGGTTCGCTGACCGACAAGGGTGGCGAACGTGTTGTGAATGATGAAGGTGCTGACGAAGAGCACCACCACGGCAAATCCGAGCAGCACGTTGCCGAAGATGCTGATGAACGATCCGAACTGGTCCTGCTGCTCGCCGATCACCACGTCGCCGGTGACCGCCTCAAGCCCGGCGGGGAGCACAGGGTTGATAGCTGTCACGAGTTCTTCGGGGCTCACTCCATCCGCTGCTGACACCACAATTGAGTCAACAAGGCCATCGAGATCGAGGATCCGTTG
>JBDQKN010000085.1:0-8136 GCA_040263235.1 Ilumatobacteraceae bacterium | reverse complement strand
TCACTGTCGAACGTCCGATGATCGAGACCGTCGACGGAACCCTGCGCACTATCCGGTGGCCGCGCAATCAGGTCGATGTATGGCGGGCGCCAGATGAGTCCGGCCGCGATGTGGTGATCCTGCTCGGAGTGGAGCCACATCTCGGATGGCGCACCTACTGCGACGCCATACGGACGGTCGCTGAACGGACCGGGTGTTCGGTCGTGGCCACCGTCGGCGCTGGAGCAGAGCAGGTGCCTCACACCCGGTCACCCTTCGTCACTGGGAGTTCGACCAATCGATCACTTGCTCGGCGACTCGGACTTGGCGCACCGAGCTATCAGGGGATGACTGGCACAGTTGGTGTGCTCCACACCGTGCTGGAAGCGGCTGGAATTGCATCGGTGTCCCTGCGCGTGGGCATTCCCCATTACCTGTCGAATGCCTCGCACCCGCTCGCTGTGGCCGCCCTTCAGCGCCATCTCTCCCATGTTCTCGGTGTCGGCCCCGGGGCCGACCTCGATGACGAGATCACGCGCCATCGATCACTCCATGACGAGGTGGTGGCCGCCGATGCACAGTTGGCGATGTACGTCACCATGCTCGAACGCGAATTCGATCGCCGAGCCGAGGCAGCCATTCCATCGGCCGAGGATCTTGGTGCCGAACTCGAGGCATTCCTTGCCGAACTTGACGACGGCGAAGCGGACACCGACAGCTAATTGCCAAGGTCCTAGTGTTCCCACCCATGGGGGATACACAGGCACTTCGACCGGACGACTCCAACGTCATCACCGATGATGATGGACGAGTCGTCGACCGTTCACTCTTCGAACATTCCCAGCGTTTAGAGCGCCGACTGCATCAGGTTCGAGAGGGAGTCTGGTGTCTCGTCGGCAACGGACTCTCCAATCAGACCTTCGTCGAGGGCCCTGATGGCATCATCGCCATCGATACCGGCGAGAGCATCGAGGAGATGGATGAGGCGCTCGATGAACTCCGTTCAGTAACGAGTACGCCGGTCGTCGCAGTGATCTACACCCATTTTCACTATGTCAACGGTACGCAGGCGGCACTAACCCGGGAACCAATTCGTGAGATCTGGGGACACGAACGAATCACTGCCAATCTCGCCCGATCAGCAACTGAAATCGGTCCGGCGTACGGTCGAGGACTGGTCGAACAGTTCGCTATTCGGCTCCCCGAAGATGGCCCAGACGCTGTCGTGAACGTTGGGCTCGGCCTTCGGTATCGGATGGCCCGCCACGCGCCGTTCACCTCCGGACATGTCAGCCCCGATCACACCTTTGCCGAGCCGTGCACCATCACGGTGGCCGGTCTTGAGATTGACGTCACACCCGCACCCTCTGATGCAGATGATTCCGTGACGCTCTGGTTCCCGCAGCTCAAACTCGCCGTCCACAATCTGATGTGGCCTGCGCTCTTCAACGTGTTCGCTATTCGTGGTGAGGAGTACCGGGACCCGAGAGTGCTCCTTCGTGGACTCGATCACCTTCGTTCGCTCGGCGCCGATCACCTCGTGGCGACCCATGGACCGCCAGTGTCGAATGCGGTCGAGATCGCTCAGCGCCTGACCCGATACCGCGACTCCATCCAGTTCATGTGGGACCAAACCGTCCGCTGGACCAACCGCGGCGCGACCGGGCCCGAACTTGCTGACCGGATTCGACTTCCCGACATCTACAACGATGACTGGCTGACCCAGCAGCACTATGGGGTTGTCGAGCACCATGTCCGTCAGATCCGGAACGGACTCTTTGGGTTCTTTGACGGCGACGAGGCGGACCTGCTTCCACACGAACCCTCAGCCCACTCCCACCGAATGATCTCGGCCCTTGGCGGCGCCGAGCGAGTCCGTGATCTCTGCCGCGAATCACTCGAAATCGACCCTCGATGGGCAATCCACCTCGCAGCCCTCCTCGCGCGCCATGAGGATGCGACAGAGGACGATCGAAATCTGCTCGCCCAAGCACTGCGGGTGATCGCCCGTCGGACCCCGTCAGCCAATTTGCGCAACTGGTGCCTCACCCGGGCGTTAGACCTCGATGGAGCGATCGACATGACACGACATCGGGAACATCGGGTCGGTCGACGCCAAGCGGCGACGTGGGACCTGACCACCGCCGTGAGCATCCTTCGGGTCGCTGTCAATCCCGATCTGCTTGACAATGTTGATGTGCATCTGGCCGTCGACACCGGAGGCGAGATCGCTGGCCTTCACTTCAGGAATCATGTCGGATGCCCGACCGAAGGGTCGGGTGCAACGGCAGTGCTTCGGTGCGAGCGATCGACGTGGGATGAAATTCTCAGTGGTGCACTCGCCCTCAGCGATGCTGAATCCTCTGGAGCCGTCCAGTTGACCGGAGATGCAGTCGGCGCCCGCGCTGGTCTTGCCGCAGTTGAACTCGGCGGGTTCGCATCGTGACCTCCCTTCCGAGGGCGACACCCCCATATTTGGGCCAGACCGAGCGGCTCATCGACGACTCAACCGCAGCACCGATGCAGCGCGACCCCGATCGCGCAACCGGACCGAACGTGCTGCTGATCATGCTCGACGATGTCGGGTTCGGGTCGTTTGAGGCCTTTGGAGGCCCGGTACCGGGGCCCGCCCTTGATGGGGTTGCGCAACGAGGGCTCCGCTTTAATCAATTCCACACGACGGCCCTGTGCTCACCGACTCGAGCCTCATTGCTGACGGGCCGACAGCACCACGCCGTTCACATGGGCGGCATCACCGAGATCGCAAACTCGTTCCCGGGTTACGACTCAGCGATCCCACCTGAAGCTGCGACCATCGCACAGATCCTGCGAATGTCGGGGTATTCGACGAGTTGTTTTGGGAAGTGGCATCTCACGCCATCTTGGGAACAAGGGCCCGCCGGGCCGTTCGACCGGTGGCCGACCGGACTCGGGTTTGACCGCTTCTACGGCATCATCGGCGCTGAGGCCTCACAATGGGAGCCAGCGGTCTATGACCAGACCACACCGGTCTCTCCACACCGGGATCGGACCGACTATCACCTGACACAAGACCTCGCAGATCGGGCAATTGAGTGGCTCGACCGGCAACGGGCCAGCGCCCCCGACTCACCTTGGTTCTGCTACTTCTCCACGCCAGCCGTGCATGCCCCTCACCACGCTCCCCGCGACTGGATCGATCGCTTTGCAGGTCAATTCGACGGCGGTTGGGATGCCCTTCGGGATCGGGTTTTCCAGAGCCAACTCAAAATGGGAACGGTGCCTCCCGGAACGTCGAATACGGCGCGCCCCGATGAGATCCTGGCCTGGGATGACTACCCCGAGCGCTACCGGCCAGTTGCGTCTCGTCTCATGGAATGTTTCGCCGGATTCCTCGCCCACACCGATCACCACATCGGCCGAGTAATCGATGCGGTTCGCGCCGCAGATGCACGCGACGGCACCGAGACCCTCATCATCTATCTCACTGGGGACAATGGCGCCTCAGCGGAGGGGACCATCCATGGAGCATGGAGCGCACCGTCGTTCCAGAACGGCGTCCACGAGGATCCCGAATGGCTCCTCGAACGCATCGATGACTTTGGTACAGCGCGGTGCGAGAACCACTTCAACGTCGGGTGGGCGTGGGCGCTCGATGCACCCTTCCAATGGATGAAGCAGGTCGCCTCGCACTTTGGCGGCACCCGCAACGGCATGGCCATCGAGTGGTCGGGACGGATCTCAGACCCAGGGGCCATCCGAAGCCAGTTCCATCATGTCGTCGACCTTGCACCAACGATTCTCGAGGCGGCTGGAGTCTCTTCACCGACACACGTCAACGGCATCGAGCAGATGCCCATCGATGGCGTCTCAATGCTCTACACGCTTGGCGGCGACACACCGAGTCGCCGGACGACTCAGTATTTCGAGATTCTCGGCAATCGTGGCATCTATCACGACGGCTGGATGGCCTCCTGCTTCCACGGTCGCGTGCCATGGATCCGAATGCAGGCCTATGAGTTCGATGGGCCACAGGAACGATGGGAGCTATACGACATCACGAACGACTTCTCCCAAGCCAACGATCTCGCCGACCAGCATCCCGATGTGCTTGAACGGCTCCGTCAGATCTTTGAGTCCGAAGCTCAGCGAAACGGGGTGTATCCCCTTCGTGATGCGGGGTCGAAACGCGACGGTGACCGATCGGTGCTCAACATGCTGAACGGCCGCACCTCAATGACCTACACGACTGCCCACGTGCGTATGCCCGAGTCGAGCGTGATCAACATCAAGAACTGCTCATGGCGGATCAGCGCGTCAATCGAGACAGCGCGCGACGCTTCAGGGGTCATCGCCTGCCAAGGTGGAAATATGGCCGGGTGGTCACTTTGGCTCGACGAGCGTCGACCGCGATTCACCTACAACTGCTTCGGTCATGACATCACCACCATCGGGGATGACGTGAGGTTGTCGCCTGGGCAGCACGAGGTCGTCGTCGACTTCGTCTACGACGGCGGCTTCGGCGCAGGCGGGGTGCTCACCCTCACTATCGACGACGTTCCCATCGATGCAGCGCGGATCGAACGAACCGTGCCGCTGGTGTTCTCAATGAGTGGGGAGACCTTCGATGTCGGCACCGACACCGGCTCCCACGTGATTGAGTATCCAAGCGGCGCCGAGTGCACGGCGAATATTCATGGCGTCATCCTTGAACGGCTAAGCGAACCCGACCCGAACACCCAGCGTCTTATCGACGAGGGCATGTTCCGGGCAGGGCTCTCAACGCAATAGCTCTCGGTGCGAGCCGAGTCACTTCGCAGCGGCGTAGCCCTTCTCGTGGTGGGCGAGGATGTCGCTGATCGACTCGAGCCCGACCGAGAGACGGATCAGGCCTGGGGCGACGTCGCTTGCTGCCTGCTCTTCCGGGGTGAGCTGACTATGCGTGGTGCTTGCCGGGTGGATCACCAGGCTGCGGGCATCACCAATGTTTGCCACATGTGAATGAAGGTCCAGACCTTCCACAAACCGTTTGCCGGCTTCAATCCCGCCAGCAATCTCGAACGCGAGCACCGAGCCATAGCCCCGCCCCCCGCCGAGATGCTTCGCTCGCTCGTGCCACTGACTCGACGGCAGACCGGCGTAGTTCACACTCTGAACCTGGGGATGGGCGGCGAGGAACTCAGCGACTGCTTGAGCATTCGACCAGTGGCGGTCCATGCGCAGGCTGAGGGTCTCGATGCCTTGCAGAATCAGGAATGCATTGAAGGGCGAGATCGCCATGCCGAGGTCGCGCAGCATCTGGACGCGCGCCTTGAGAATCATCGAACCATGACCGAGGGCCGGCCAGTAGGCCAGGCCGTGATAGCTCGGGTCGGGTTCGGTGAAGTTCGAGAATCGACCAGACGCGCCGTAGTCAAAGGTGCCGCCATCGACGATTCCTCCAGCCACTGAAGTTCCATGGCCTCCCATGAACTTGGTGAGCGAGTGGACCACAATGTCGGCTCCCCACTCGATTGGTCGGATGAGATACGGCGTCGCCACTGTGTTGTCGACCATCAACGGGATGCCTTCGGCGTGTGCCACACCGGCGACGCCTTCGATATCGAAGACATCGTTTTTCGGATTGGGGAGCACTTCGCCATAGAAAAGTCGGGTGTTGTCGCGAACGGCACGTCGCCACTGCTCAAGGTCGTGCGGGTCGTCGACGAAGGTGACCTCGATACCGAGTCGCGGCAGGGTGTAGTGAAGAAGGTTGTACGACCCGCCGTACAGCGATGGTGAGGCAACGATGTGGTGACCGGCTTCGACCACGGTGAGGATGGCCAGCGTCTCAGCAGCCTGACCTGAAGCGGTAGCCAATGCGCCCGGGATGCCGATTGCAGTGGTGCATCCCCCCTCAAGCGCATTGAGCCGTGCCTCAAGCGCAGCCTGCGTCGGATTCATGATTCGCGTGTAGATATTGCCCACTTCGGCGAGGGCGAACAGGTTGGCAGCGTGCTCAGCGTCGCGGAACTCGTACGAGGTCGTTTGATAGATCGGGACGGCCCGCGCCCCCGTTGCGGGGTCTGGATCTCCACCCACGTGAATCTGCTTGGTTTCGAATCCCCAGTTACTGATGTCGGACATGGAGCGAGATGCTACGGCTTCAATTCCCGACTTGCAAGGTCGGATTTATCAATTGACGCCCACCACGGCGATAGGAACGTATGACGAAGACCAGTGCCATCACCGAAAACATAAGCGCGACCGCCACTGTCAGGGTCACGCCGTCGGCAACCGCCTTGACCGTCGCCCCCGACACCATCGTCTCCTCGCCGGCGAGAATGCGGCGGACCGATTCAACGTCACCTGTCTGGGCGTCGACTACACCGAGCAATATCGCACCGCCAATGGCCACGGCGTACGTGATGCACAAGTTCCGAACGAACTGATGGGCCGCGTTCACACGGCCCATCTCGGACTCTGGTGTCTCCCGCTGCATCCACGTGATACCCGATGTGGAAACCAGACCGATCGACAGTCCTACGGTGAAGTACCCAACGAACAGCACCCAGAGCGGCGCTTCGATGAGGAACGCGCTGAGCACCACAATGAGAGCCGGCACCATCAACGAAGCACCAATCAATGTCGTGCGGTTCTCTGGCCACGCCGATGGGGCCCGAGCGAATGCTATGGCCCCAATGGTCCACCCAACAGTCAAGAACACCAGGGTGAACGCGGCAAATGCCTCAGATCCACCGCGCACGACCTGTACGTAGATCGGCAGATAATTGTCCGAAGCCAGTCCGGCGATCAGCACCACACCTGTTGATACATGGATGATGCCGAGCGGAAAACGGCGAAGGTGGTCCCTCCGCACGACTGGATCGCCGGAGCGTCCAGCATGACGCCAGTACCCAACCCCAGCAGCTGCCGTAAGCCCGACAGCAGCCACCGTCAACAATGCTCCCGATCCCGCCTCGCCCACCGCCAATAACGAACCGGCGACAAGAAGGGCCACCCACATCACACCGCTCACGTCGACCGACGGTCGGCGTCCCTGTCCCTCAACGGTCGGAAGCGTGCGCCACCCTGCAGCAAGCGCCACGAGAGTGATCGGGATCTGAATTGCGAAGACCAATCTCCAATCAGCGACCACCAACAGCAGGCCAGCAAGGGCGGGGCCGCCGAACCCCATCACGCCCCAGACCATCGAGTTCGCAGCAAACGCCGCTGGTCGGAGCGTGTGCGGATACGCCAGACCCACCGAAGCGAGAGCAACCGCGATCACCAGGCCCCCACCGAGACCCTGCACGAGGCGGGCTGCAATCAACAACGGCATCGTTGGGGCTACCGCCACCAGCACCGTCGACAGACAGAACCAAGAACCAGTGATCCGAAATGTCCGCCGCACGCCGATGGCATCAATGACCGGCCCAGCGACAACCACCGCCACCGAGGACGTTGCGAGATACGCCGTGATCACCCAAGGCAGAAGATCAATGCGGCCCAGATCTGCAGCGATCGAGGGCAGAGCAGCAACGACAGCAAGGCCGTCGAACGCGGCAATGGCCACCACCATCAAATTCGCGACGGTGATGGCCAGAAACCGAGCTGACCAAATTCCGTCAGCAGTGTTGGTAGTGGACTCGGTCAGCTTGCGCCGCCGGAGGCGTCTGCCACCTTCTGGCGACCGGCAGAAATCCACGGCATCATGCCGCGGAGCTTCGCTCCGACCACTTCGATTGGATGCTTCTTGCCCTCTTCCTGCAGCCGGTGATAGTTCGCTCGGCCCGACTCGCTTTCGGCCACCCACTCGTTGGCAAAGGTGCCATCTTGAATCTCGGTAAGCACTCGCTTCATCTCAGCCTTGGTGTCATCGGTGACGATACGGGGGCCACGGGTCAGGTCGCCGTACTCCGCAGTGTCCGAGATCGAGTAGCGCATACCGGCGATGCCTTCTTCGTACATGAGGTCGACGATCAGCTTCACCTCATGGAGGCACTCGAAGTAGGCCATCTCTGGGGCGTACCCGGCCTCGACCAGCGTCTCGAATCCGGCCTGCACCAGACGGGTGAGTCCGCCGCAGAGGACGACCTGCTCACCGAAGAGGTCGGTCTCGGTCTCCTCCGCGAAGGTGGTGTGCAGCACGCCGGCCCGCGTGAGCCCGAGTGCCGAGGCGTAGGACGTCGCGAGCTC
>JBDQKN010000084.1:0-8189 GCA_040263235.1 Ilumatobacteraceae bacterium | reverse complement strand
TCGACACCGTTCACCCACACACGATCTGGGCGGGACCGTGTGAGGGCCCGAACGACTCGCTCAAGTCTGATCGCTGGGTCCAAGCCCGTTGTTTCTCCACCAAATACACCAGGCTCCGCGACGGCGATCGCGTCGAACTGTCGGCCCACCTCAAACAGCCCGACCGGCAAACCGGCCAATGCCGCACCTCCCGCTGTCGCCATCCAAACAGCGGCCGTTATCGATATCTCCGATTCAGTTCTGGTGGCGGCTCGATGTGGGTCGACACCATCGCGGAACATTCTCGACACGGTGACAGCATGCGCGATCTGGTCGGCCATCGACGGGCTCGGCCCACCCGACACATCGGTACCTAGCCCCACCCGCATACCTGCTGACAGGAGACGATGAGCGGGAAACACGGCATTGGCGAAATATGAGTTCGACATCGGGCAGTGTGCCGTACCAGCACCGGTGCCGATCACCATGGCGGCATCGTCATCGGTGAGATGGGTTGCGTGGGCGAGGACCGTGTGCTCTCGCAATAGACCGAACAGCTCGAGCGCTGCGGTGTCGGTGATGCCATATCGGTCAAGCACACCCTGATGTTCCCAGTCGCTCTCAGAGCAATGGGTTTGCACACGCACGCCGGACTCGTGAGCGAGCTTCCCGAGACTCACCAGCAACTCATCGCTACAGGCAGGAATGAACCGGGGCGTGATGATCGGCTCAACCAACGGCGAGCCCAGTGCTCGAATATCGGCGATTGATGCTGCGCTCTCCGCAACGCCACCCTCGGCCGACACATCTCGATACCACTCTGGACACGAGTCGGGATGGTCCATAGCAACCCGACCGACGAGGGCTCGTTGGCCAAATCGCACGCAGGTTTCAGCAAGCAGTCGGGTGGCCTCACGATGGACCGATGAGTGATACACGGCCGTGGTGGTTCCGAGCGACAGCAACGTCGGCACCATGTCGTCCCACACCTGTTGGGCGAATGACACATCCGCGAAGCGAGCCTCGGTCGGGAACGTGTGCTCCCCCAGCCAATGCTCAAGCGGCAGGTCGAGACCTGACCCGAGGTTCGGCCACTGCGGTGCGTGAAGGTGCGTATCAATGAACCCCGGAAGCAGCACCTGGCCGGGTGGAAGATCAACGTCGACCGTGCCGGCACCATCGTCGGGTTCGAGTGAGGTGATCGTTCCGTCGCCATCGACGGTGATCAGCATCTGGTCGAGGAGCTCAACGGAGTCTGGCGTTGGAGTGTGAACAACGGTGGACCGGACCCGCATCGTCACGGCTCCATCACCACCCACCCACGACGCTGCAACTCTGTCGCCAACACCTCATCGGACAACTCCCGAACCTGTCGCTCCGACGAAGTAAGAGAAGGCGGGGGGGTCGGTGCGCTGGGGTCGTGTTCTGAACCCTCGAGATCAGCGATGAAGGCATCCGCCTCGTCGCGAGTGAACTTGCCGTTTCCCTGACGCTGGGTGAAACCCATTGGGCCTCGAGCATCCCGAAATCCGTCGTGCCCAGCCGAGAGCAGCAGTTCGAGTAGTCGATCGAGTTGGCGTCGTGATGCGGGGGGACCTGATTGCTGATTGAACGCCATAGCCCGAGCCTCTCACACCGCTGTGGCACCCGCCCCGATACGCCACAGACGCACATCGACACCATCGCAGCCAACGACCTGAGCGACGATCGATCCGGAGGGAGCGACCGAGAGGGCATCAGACAACACCCGGCCAACTCCACCACCTGATATCAGTCGTGTCGGCCCGGCCGATATTGCCCCCATCAGGGCCGAAGGGTCTCGCCCGGCGACAGCGAACACCTCCACATCATCAAAACCGACTTCTGCAGTTTGAAGCGATGACTCAATCGTTGCTGCCGCTGATGAGCGTCCGCTTGGATCGTCGATATCGGTGGCATTCGCCCCGCTGATCTCCTCCGCGAGCGGGTCGCCTCTCCCGAAACAGAACGCCGAGGCCGAGTCAGACGCTCGATCGAACAACACCGCCAGCATCGTCGACGTACTAGCGATTTTCAGCGCACCGACTGCCGATCGTGGTCCACCGAGCATGTCGTAGGCACCGGCGAATCTTGCAAGTCCAAGTTCATGATGGACCTGTGCGGCAATCGTTGTTGAGGGGTCTGGGTCAGTCTCGGCAGAGAACCAGACTGCGTACGGGTGGTAGTCGCCTGCGACCCGTGCGATCGCCTCCCTCGCAGCCGCAACTGCGAGTTCAGCTGTTGAGACCGTGGACCCATCACTCGATGCGACCGTTGCGTGCGAGAGCAGAACTGCCATGAATTGAGCGTAGATCGGCTCGTCAGGTGCAGCGGTTCGTGATCGTGCCGATGCCCTCAATCCAGGTGTGGAGCACATCGCCTGCAGCAAGCGCGCGGGGCGGTTTCCGAGCCATCCCGACCCCAGAAGGGGTGCCGGTGAAGATCACGTCGCCGGGCATCAGCGTCAGCACAGCACTCAACTCAGAGATGATCTGTGGCACCGAGAAGATCAGGTCACTGGTTCGGGCATCCTGCACCACCTCGTCATTGACCGAACAGCCGAGGCCGAGATCGCCCGCATCATCGAATTCGTCAAGAGTGACGAGCCACGGACCCATTGGCCCATACCCACGCCGTGACTTTCCGAGAGAGAACTGATTACCAGCGGCGAACTGCAGTGTCCGGTCGCTGATGTCCTGCCCGATCGTGAGACCGGCGACATGCGACCACGCATCTGCCTCTGACACATGATCGGCGCGCCGACCGATGACAGCAACCAGTTCCACCTCCCAATCGACGGTTGTACCCACAACCGGGATCTCGTCGTGAGGACCCGAGAGCGACGATGGGAACTTCGTGAACGTTGCCGGCACCGACGGCACAGCCATGCCCGATTCCTCGGCGTGCGTTCGGTAGTTCAGACCGATTGCGAACACCTGCCCAGGAACCCCCACCGGGTTCTGGAGCAGGCCGGTATCGAAGGGTTCTGCGGGACCGGTGAGTTCCGGTGCTGCTTTCAGAAAAGCGTCCCAGTCAGCGAGTAAGTGCTGCGGATCGGGACCAAAGCGACCGTCGGACGCGACGGCGATATCGATGGCACGGTCGCCGTCGACGATGGTTGCACGTCCTGCGACATTGGCGATTCTCATCGGTCCTCCTCGATAGTCACCACAGGCGAACCGTAGAGGATTTGTGAGCTGGTGGCCGAGCCCCCACGTCGTGTCACACGCACACGCGAGACTGTCTTGAGCGTTGATCCGATCAATGCGCACACCGCCCCGCCCCACCCAAGGAGACAGCCGATGAGGATCCTGCACACCAGCGACTGGCACCTCGGACGTTCCTTTGGTTCGGTGTCACTCAGTTCCGAGCAGGAACGCTTCTGCGAGATGCTCGTCGAGATGGTCGACAGCGAAGGGCTTGATCTTGTGGTGATCGCTGGCGACATCTACGACCGGGCCATCGCCCCTACCGAGTCGATCGAGTTATTCCGTGAGACCGTTCGGCGGATTCACGCAACTGGCGCCACCATTGCAGCGATTTCAGGCAACCACGACGGGGCCGACCGAGTATCGCCCTATGACGATCTCCTCGACGCGTCTGGGGTCTACATCCGAGGCGGCTACGAGGGTGTCGGGAGGGTCGTCCGCCACGAGTTCGCAGACGGTCCGCTCGATCTCGTGCTTCTGCCCTTCCTCGATCCCCAAGGCGCCCCGGATCAACTCGGCCAATCGAGCGACAACAGCCCCATGGAGCGCCGACGTCGCCGAACCCATCACGAGGTGCTGGAAGCCGCTATCGATCTGGCAATACCATCGCTCTCCTCGCCCCGTTCGCTTGCTGTCGCTCATGCATTTGTCACCGGCGGCAGCACCTCGGAGTCAGAGCGTCAACTCGAGGTCGGCGGTACCGGCGAAGTTTCGGCGAATCTGTTCAACAGGTTCTCTTACACCGCTCTTGGCCACCTGCATCGACCACAGCACATCGCTCGAGAAACTGTGCGCTATTCCGGGACGCCAATGCCCTACTCCTATTCCGAGGATCACCAGAAGTCGGTGACCATCATCGACCTTGATGTCGCGGGTTCGTCAACGGTGTCGACCATTGACATCAACGTCAGTCGTGGGGTGCGCACCGTCACTGGGACCATCGAGGAGTTGATTGAGCCATCCCGGCATCCCGAGGCGCATGATCATTTTGTCCGGGCCATTGTCACCAACCGCGAGACCGTGCTCGACGCCAAGGCGAAGCTTGAAACGATCTATCCCTATGTCACCGAGGTCCTCCTGCAGCCAGCAGGTGGAACGTCGACAACCATTGATGGACCGCGAATCTCGGTCAACGAATTGCAGCCACTCGATGCTGTCACCGAGTTCTGGACCGACCTAGAAGGCGGCCCGCCAGAGGGCGAACTGCTCGACATCCTCACCTCCGCCGTTGACACTGCACTGCGGAGCGAGTCATGAGGCCGATCTCCGTTGAATTCTCGGCATTCGGTTCGTATCCCGACATCGTCAGCGTTGACTTCACCACACTCGCCACTCGTGGCCTGTTCGTGGTCACCGGCGATACCGGAACCGGCAAAACGACGATCTTCGATGCGATGAGTTTTGCCCTCTTCGGGAAGATGGCCTCCAAGGACAGCAACGACATCCGGTCGCATCACGCCAAACCCGATGCTGAAACCTGGGCACGATTCACCTTCGAGATCGATGGTGTTCGCTACACCGCCGAGCGGTCGCCTGAGTACCTGCGAGCCAAGAAGACCGGCACCGGCACGACTAAGCAATCGGCGACAGCGCTCCTCAACAGGGTGGAGTCAAATGGGTCGACCACAGCGCTCGCGACCAAGACCAACGACATGAACGCGCGGATCGCTGAACTCGTCGGCCTCACCGCCGAGCAGTTCCGACGCGTCATAGTGCTCCCCCAAGGCGAGGTGTCCAGGTTCCTGCTCGACGATTCAGGAGACCGGGAAGCACTGCTCGGAGCCCTCTTCGGCGGCGAGGTCTACGACCGCATCGCCCGGCTTCTCGATGCTGAGTCCAAGACGCTGCACGACAGAGTCGGTGCAACCGATGAATCGATGCGCCACCACCTGGCCAACGCAATCGAGCAGGTCAGATACCTCCATCAGCGACTCGGTGCCGAAGCACCCGATCTCGCTGATCACCCTCGTGATGGTCTCGACGCCCTGATCGACCTGCTGAAGCCGGCCATGACCGAGCTTGAGTCGTCAGCCTCCTCAGCACAGGAGCGAGCACGGGAGGCCGCTCGATTGCGTGATGGCGCTGCCACCGAGGCGAAACGCTTCGACGACGCAGCCGAGGCAAGACGGGCAATCGCAGCATTCAACGATCAGCTGCCATCTGCCACCCACGCTGCTGAATCGGCTGAACAGTCCAAGCGCGCCCGGCCTGTGGTTAACGCCGACTCGCGCCGTTCCAGCGCGGTCTCAAAGGAAGCAGATGCGAAGGCATCGCTCGACACACGACTCGACGACATCCGAGCGGCTGGAGCCCAATCAGGGGTGGGGCTTGACGATCTCGCTCCCTCAGCTCTCGCCACCACTCTCGGAGACCTCAACAATCAGGTGACTGAAGGACGCGCGATTATTGCGGCTGTTTCGAGCGCCAATCAGAAGGTTGAACATGCCGCCAGAGACTTGTCTGCTAACGAGACCGAGCAGCACGAGACCGAGGCTCGCATCGGCGAGCTCACCACACGCTGCAGTGACCTGCAGAGCCAACTCGATGCCCTTGCTGACGCCCCCCTCGATACTTCGGGAATCGATGAGGAACACCAAGTACTCAGCACCGTGCTTTCGGATCTCTCCCATCTCGGGCAGCTCATCTCCGAGCACGCCACCCGCAACGCCACCGAATTAGCCGCCAACGACAAGTTTGAGGCGACACTCAAGCGATATGTGGCCACGGAAGCACCACGACTCGCCGAGCGGCTTGAGCCCGGGGCCCCATGTGTGGTTTGCGGGGCGACCGAACATCCGGCACCGGCGATTGCGGACGGAGGCACGATGGTGACAATCGACGATGTCGACGCCGCTCGGTCCCAACGCGACCGCGCTCAGGCCGAGCGTCTTGAGATTGAACGCTCACTTCAGTCTGCACGAACTGCGCTCGGCGAGTTCGCTGATGCTGATGCTGCCGATATCACCGACAAGCTCAACCGCAACCGAGAATCGAAACAGGTCATCGAAGCAGCCATACAAGAGCGTCGACGGATCAACGACGACTTGACGACGGCAACCGAACACCTGCAGCGTTCCAGAGACTCGTTGAATCGAGTTGGCGGAGCCCACCCTGGGCTCGTCACAGCTCACGCTGACGCGCTTGTCGAACTTGATCAGGCGCAAGCGGCAGCAGCCAGTGTCAACCCAAGCGAACTCGACAACCTCGAGACATGTTGCGGGCGCCTCCGCCCGCTGTTGAACGGGCTCGAAAGTCTGATCACGGACGTCACCGCAGCCACAACAGAACGCCGAGCGGCTGAGCGGCACCTCGCTGAACAACTCGATAACAGTGGATTCGACACCGTTGAAATGGCTCGCGCACTGATGCTCGACGAGGCGATTGAGCACACGGCATTGAGCGCCCTTGAGCGCCTCACCCACGAACTTGACCGGGCACAAACCAAACTCGAAACACTTGAGTCTCAGGGCGTCCCCGCCGAGCGTCCGAACACCGAGATGCTGGACGCCATGGCGCAAGACGCAGCACAGGCATCCCAGGCACTCGCCGAAGAGTTCACCTTGGCGAGGCAGTCCCAGCAGGCGGCGACCGCTGCACTTCACGATTACGACCGGCTCGGCGATGACTCGGTTGATCTGCGCTCTCGAGCTGATGCTGCTAAACGAGCCAGCACCGTGTGTCGGGGGCAGGGCTCGATCAGAGTAAGCCTCCGGCGCTGGGTCCTTGGTCGCGAGCTCGAGCGTGTCACCGAGATCGCCTCGGTCCACCTCGCACAGATGACTGGCGGTCGATACGGACTACGACGCGTCGAGGATGTCAGCGGTGGACGAGGTGCTCGCGGCCTTGACCTCGAAGTGCTCGATGCTCACACCGGCCGTCCACGGCGGCCCAACTCGCTGTCGGGTGGTGAGCAGTTCCAAGCATCCCTTGCTCTCGCCCTTGGACTCGCCGATGTGGTGAGCCAAGGCGGATCTGGGAGCGGTCAGCGAATCGAGGCTCTCTTCATCGACGAGGGATTTGGTTCTCTCGACCCTCGGGCACTCGACGATGCCATCGAAACCCTCCACGACTTGCATGCATCGGGCCGCATGGTCGGGGCGATCACCCACGTTGAAGCGATGAAGGAACGTCTTCATCCAGGCATCGTCGTCCGACGCCTTCCCGATGGCCGTGGCTCAACATTGAGCGTCAATCCCTAGCGAGCCCGCCAGCCAGATCACAAGGGGTTCACGGACACTCGGTCGAGGCGTGATGCCCAACGCCAGGAACCCGCTGTTAGTCACTTGCATTATTGTACTAACTCGGCGAAACTCCCTCCGTGCCCACCCCGCCAACCACGTCAACCCGGTCATCAGCAACGCTGACGATCGCTGCCCTAGCGACCCTCGCGGTCTTCTTGGACACGACGATCCTCTTCGTTGCCTTCCCCGACATCACATCATCGTTTGCTGATTCAGGCCCGACCACGTTGTCGTGGGTGCTCAACGCATACACGATCGCCTTCGCTGCCCTCCTAGTTCCTGCCGGAAAGTTGGCCGATCGAATCGGTCACCGGCGAACCTTTCTCCTCGGCTCAACACTCTTCACCGCTGCGTCAATGGCCTGCGGGATCGCCCCTACCATCGAGGTGCTCATTGCATTCCGAGTCGTGCAGGCTGTCGGCGGGGCCATTCTGATCCCGTCATCCCTCGCACTCGTGATGCGGGCGTTCCCTCCGGCCGGAATTCCGAGGGCGGTCGCGATCTGGGGAGCAGCCGGCGCTGTTGCCGGAGCGCTCGGGCCGACGCTCGGCGCAGCCGTGGTCGAACTGGCTGGATGGCGTTACGCCTTCCTGATCAATGTGCCGGTTGGCATCGTCACCGTCGCTGTTGGCAGGCGCGTCCTCAATGAATCCAGTGATGCATCGGTACGCATGCCTGCCCTCCTCGGGGTGGCACTCATCGCCGCGTCAGCGACTGTTCTGTCCTACGCCGTGGTGAACAC
>JBDQKN010000083.1:0-8201 GCA_040263235.1 Ilumatobacteraceae bacterium | reverse complement strand
CTCAAGCGACAGGTCGTGAATGGCCTGATAGCCGTTGTCGTACACCTTGTTGATCGCGGACAGCGTGACTGTTGCCATGGTTTCCCCTTCGTAGTCGCCGATCTCAGCGTCGCAGTACCCGACCTGATGAAAGCGGTTTCATCGCAGATCTTAGTGACCTCTTGCCAACGCAGCGGTCCCGATAGCCTCGCTCGGGTGAATCAGGTGAAGACCCGTCTGCAGTCCCTTGGACTCCTCGACCGCACGCTCTCGATCGCTACCGATGAGGAACTCACCGCCTTGGTGACCGCACTCGACGAAGATCATCTCGATGCGCTCGGGGAGTTGGTTGGTGCAGAGGTGGATCCGGTGCACATCCGCGACGCCGCTAGCCGGGGCCGTCTTGATGGCACCATGGAGGGCATTGTCATGGTCATCACCGATGCCTGTCTCAGCGACTGCATCGAACAACTCGGCGACAATGCCGACCATCCCTCCACCGAAGAGCTTCAAGAGGTGCTGCCAGGAATCATTGAGCGCCACGGTGTTGCGGCCGCGCGGATGATGCTGGCTTCGACGGTTGCTGGCGAAGCTCCCGCAGCACCGATCATCCGCGATCTCCTGAAGAACGACGAGGTCATCAAACTGCCACCCGTCGAATCACGACCGATGGCCATCCCCGCCCGTCCGACAGACAACGCGGACGATGCCGAACGCGAGGCCATCAAGGCCCGGCGCAAAGAAGCCAAAGCCCGCAAACAGCTTGATGCTCAGGCCCGCCGCGAGCAGGCCAAGAACGCCAAGCGTCGCTGATCAGCCGGGGCGGGGTTCCTTGGGGAGCCCGAGAACGCGTTCACCCACGATATTGCGCTGAATCTGGCTGCTGCCGCCCCAGATCGTCTCAGACCGAGAGAAGAAGAACGACGAGACCATCGGGCTCACCGGGTAGCCAGCTCTGCGCTTGTCACGCATCGCCCCCGGCCACGAGCCTGCCTCTGGGCCGGCGTCGACGAGCATCGCATCGGCGCCAAAGATGTCGAGGGCCAGCTCCATCGCAGCCTTGTGCATCTCGGACCAGAACATCTTGTTGGTAGCACCGAGCGCAATCGTCCCCATATCGCGGCTGCCGCTCAGGGTTGCTGACAGATTGCGAAGGCCGTTGATCTTGAGGATCTGGATCTTGGTGTAGTACTCCATCAGACGCTGCCTAATTGTCGGCTCTGCAATCTGACCGTTCGCCGTTGCAGTCTCGACGAGCAACCGGTACTCCTCCTCGAAACGCCGATAGCCGGTGGTCGCCGATTGGCCTCGCTCAAAGGCCAGCGTGGAGTTCGCTACCTTCCAGCCGTTGTTCACTCCACCGACCACGTTGTCCTTCGGGCACTTGGCGTCGGTGAAGAACACCTCACAGAACTCTGCGGTTCCATCCGGTTGGGTGATGCCGCGAACCTCAACCCCGGGTTGGCGCATGGGCACCAACAGGTACGAGATTCCAGCATGCTTCGGCGCGTCAGCATCGGTGCGAACCAATAAGAAGCAGTAGTCGGCATGATGTCCCTGAGTGGTCCAGACCTTCTGGCCGTTGATCACCCACTGATCACCATCGAGCACCGCTGTTGTCTTCAAGCTGGCGAGGTCTGAACCAGAGTTTGGTTCAGAAAATCCTTGGCACCAGCGGGTTTGACCCTTCAGGATTCCCGGCAGGAATTCCTTCTTCTGCTCCTCGGTTCCCCACTGCAGGAGGGTCGGACCAACGAGGGTGTCACCAAAGAAGTCACCGCGCATGGGCGCCTTGGCCCTTGCAAACTCCTCAGAGAGGACGACGCCCTGCATGGTGCTGAGCCCCTTGCCACCGTATTCGGCCGGCCAGGTGGCGCAGATCCAACCACCTTCGAACAACTTCGTGGGCCAGTTCCGATTGAACTCGGCACGGTCGGCATCACTCATCTCGAAACTTGGATCAAACCACCCGGTCGGCAAATTCTGCTCTAACCAGGTGCGGATCTCGGCGCGAAATTCCTCGGCTTCGGCGGGGTAGGTCAAATCCATGGACAGATTCTGCCCGACGAGCGCTACCGATCGGTAACCGACCGACGAAACAGACTGTTCACGTCGCCCTGACATCTGTGTCATATCCCCGCGAAACCATGACGCCATGGACACGGCCACCCCCAGCGGTCTCAGCAGCCAGGAACTTGCCATCTACCACGCTCTCTCCGATCGGCAGGGTCGAGTGGTGAGCAGAGCCGAGTTAGCTCGATCAGCAGAGATCGCGAATCTCAGTGAACGACGATGCGATTCGCTGATCGTTGGGATCCGCCGTGCGGTTGGTTCAGACCGAATCGTCACCGTGCGTCGGCGCGGGTGGATGCTGCTCTCCTGAGTGTCCTTCGCGCCGGGCTACCACCGGCACAGACTGGTCACGAACTGGAAACATTGATGCGACACCGACGAAAAAGAGCCCTCCTACGGTTGGCGATGTCCAGTAGGCAGCGTGGCCTCGGTTACGGACATTCATCCCTACCCATCCACGATTGAGGAGGCCCCGTGCGCACACGTGCACTTCGAATCATCTCCGGCATCGGTGGCACGCTGGCACTGCTGGCCCTGTCACCGAACGTCGGTTTCGCACAAGAACTCACCCCTGACGATGTTCAGGTGGTGCTCAACAACATTTGGGTGTTCATCGCCGGAATTCTGGTGTTCTTCATGCAGGCAGGCTTCGCGCTTGTCGAAGCGGGCCTGACCCGGGCGAAGAACGTGGTGAACATCTTTGCCAAGAACATGTCCGATGCCGTGGTTGGCATTCTCGCCTTCTTCGCCACCGGATATGCATTCGCATTCGGATCAGGCGGAGGCGACCTGATCGGCTCCGGAAACTGGTTCCTCACCGGCTACGACGACTATTCCGCCTTCGACGGAGGTCTCAGCCCCGCCACCACCTTCTTCTTCCAGGCGGTGTTCGCGGCGACGGCGGTCACTATCGCCTCGGGTGCCATGGCCGAGCGGACCAAGTTCAGCGCCTACCTCGTGTTCAGCGTGGTGATGTGCGCCTTCATCTACCCAGTGGTCGTCCATTGGACATGGGGCGGCGGGCTCATCGCCAACATCTCGATCGGTGACGCGGTCTACTCCGACTTCGCCGGATCAGCGATCGTCCACATGACGGGCGGTGTTGCTGCACTCATGGGCGCGATGTTCCTTGGACCACGAATCGGGAAGTACGGCCCAGACGGAAAGCCTCGAGCTATTCCTGGACACAACATTCCGTTCGCTGGTCTCGGCGTGTTCATCCTCGGGCTCGGCTGGTTCGGCTTCAACCCCGGCTCGGAACTCGCCGCCGACCAGTACGTCATGTCGGTTGGTGTCAACACGATGATCGCTGCCGCCGCCGGAGCTCTGTTTGCCGCCATCACGATCTGGATCAAAGCTGGTAAGCCCGACCTTGCAATGATCGGCAACGGCGCCCTCGCTGGTTTGGTCGCCATCACCGCTCCCTGTGGCGCTGTCGATCCCTTGCCAGCCGCCATCATCGGAGGCATTGGAGGCATCCTCGTGGTGTTCTCGGTCTACTTCTTCGATTCGGTCCGCATCGACGATCCGGTGGGGGCGATCTCGGTTCACGGTGTCGTTGGCATCTGGGGAACGCTCTCAATCGGGCTCTTCGCCAAGTATGACGACGCATTCCTCGGGCGGGAGGACGCTGGACTGTTTTACGGTGGCGGCGTGGATCAGTTGCTGATGCAGCTGGTCATGGTTGTCATCATCGCCGCTTGGGTTGCCGTCGCCACAGCCATCCTGTTCGGCATCATCAAGGCCACAATCGGGCTGCGGGTCAGTGCCGAGGAGGAAATCCAGGGGCTCGATGTACTCGAGCACGGACTGCAGGGATACGCCAACGACTCCACTTCGGTGGGCGTCTGAGAACGAAGGGACACGTGAAGTCATGAAACTCATCACTGCGGTCATCAAGCCGTTCAAACTCGACGAGGTCAAAGATGCCCTGAAAGGCATCGGGGTGGCGGGTATGACCGTCACAGAAGTCAGGGGCTTCGGCCGCCAAGGAGGTCACACCGAGACCTATCGAGGCGCCGAATACCAGATCGACTTCGTCCCCAAGGTCAGCCTTTCGGTGGTCGTCGATGACGCAATCGCCGACCAGGTGGTCGACACCATCTCGGCTGCTGCCAACTCAGGCAAGATCGGAGACGGGAAGATCTGGGTGACCGGAGTCGACCGTCTCGTTCGAATCCGCACAGGCGAAGAGGGAGCGCAGGCCGTCTGACGCGCCATCGTCCGCCCGATCCCGTCTGTGCGGGGTAGGGGCAGCCCCGGGTCACATCGGTGTGACCCGGGGCTGTGTGTTTTTCGCTCCCAAACATTCCTGAAACATCCTCGAAACATCGCCTTCTTACCGTCTCGTGAATGTCGATTGATTCTGGTGACACCGCATGGGTGCTGATCTCCGCAGCACTCGTACTCTTCATGACTCCCGGGCTCGCCTTCTTCTATGGGGGCATGGTCCGGTCACGCCACGTGCTCGCCATGTTGATGCAGAACATCTTCGCCATGGGCATCATCAGCGTTCTCTGGTCAGCGATCGGTTACTCGCTCGCCTTCGGGGGATCTGGTCCCATCATCGGTGACTTCAGCCATCTCTTCCTCGGGGGCCTCAGCGACGATGGGAGCGCCATCCCGATGATGGCCTTTGTCGCCTTTCAAATGATGTTCGCCGTCATCACACCGGCCCTCATCACTGGCGCTACCGCTGACCGACTCCGGTTCGGTTCGTACGCGGTGCTGATCGCTGTCTGGTCGATCCTGGTCTACGCGCCGGTTGCCCGATGGGTGTGGAATTCAGAAGGCTGGATCTACTCGATGGGAGCACTCGACTTCGCTGGTGGAGCAGCGATCCACATCAACGCAGGTATGGCTGCTCTCGCAGTCGTCATGGTGATCGGCAACAGACGAGGTCATGGGACCGAACCGATGCCTCCTCATAACCTGCCCCTCACCGTTCTCGGCACCGGCATCCTCTGGTTCGGGTGGATCGGCTTCAACGCTGGAAGTGCACTTGCTGCCAATGGGATTGCAGCGCAGGCGGTGGTCAATACCCATCTCGCAGCAGCGTCTGGCATGCTCGCCTGGCTGCTCATCGAGTGGCGACGGGCCGGGCATGCCACCACCCTTGGCGCTGCATCAGGGGCAGTGGCCGGCCTCGTTGCCGTCACCCCGTGCGCCGGATTCATCGGCGGTGCGTCACCCCTGGCCATCGGGGCCATCGCCGGGTTCGTCTGCTACTTGGCTCTCGGGATCAAAGCGAAGTTCAACCTCGATGACTCGCTCGACGTGATCGCCGTTCACCTGGTTGGCGGCATCGTTGGAACGTTACTTCTCGGGTTCGTCGCCGATACAGGAATCAACCCCGATGGAGCCGACGGCTTGCTGTTCGGCGGCGGGATTGAACTTCTGAAAGATCAGGCGGTTGCGGCAGGGGCAGTCATGGTCTACTCATTCGCGCTCACCTGGCTGATCGCCTTTGCTATCAGCCGCACCATCGGACTTCGCGTCGACGAACAAGCCGAACGAAGCGGTCTCGACCAGAGCGTCCACGCCGAATCGGCGTATCAGGCATGATGTGACGATGAAACTCGTCACGGCCGTGATCAAGCCCTTCAAGCTCGATGAGGTGAAGGACGCTCTCAAATCGCTCGGGGTCGCCGGCATGACGGCCACCGAAGTCCGGGGATTCGGCCGCCAAGGCGGACACACCGAGACCTATCGAGGTGCCGAATACCAAATCGACTTCATCCCGAAAGTCGAGTTGCAGCTCGTGGTCGATGCCGAGATCGTCGACCAGGTTGTCGACGCGATCCAGTCGTCAGCAGCAACTGGTCAGATCGGCGACGGCAAGATCTGGGTCACCGAAGTGGAACGCCTCGTCAGAATCAGAACAGGCGAAGAAGGCTCGGAAGCGATCTGAACGTCCCCATCGCCTAGCGTCTCCCACATGACCACCGAGGCACCGGCGCGCTGGACCGCACAATGGAAAGAGTTGAAGGCCGAGGTGATCGACCCCGGTCTGTGCACTGGCTGCGCTGGATGCGTGGTCACGTGCCCTCACGATGTGATCGGTTACGAGCATGAGGAGGGCAAGTACATCCCGTTCCACCTCGAGGAAGAACTCGGCCTCGACAACTGCGTCCACGGAGAAAAGGGATGCACCACCTGCACCCGAGCCTGTCCCCGCTTCCGCGCATGGGAACCATCGGCAGACATGCACCTCTTTGGTCGTACACGGGAGCCCGACGAGATGTCGGGAATCTGGCAACAACTGCTGCTCACTCGTGCGAGTGACGAGATGGTGCACAAGATGGGACAGGACGGTGGCCTCGTCTCGGCCATGTTGATCTGGCTTCGAGAGCACGACTACATCGATGCAGCGTTGGTCTCCGGTGTCGAGGATGACGACCGATGGAAGGCAAAGCCTGCCGTTGTCAGCACACGGGAGGAAATTCTTGCCACCGCCGGAAGTCGCTACACATACTGCGCGAATCCACTTGCTCTCCGTGACGCCAAAGAGGCCGGTTATCAACGCTTGGCACTAGTCGGCATGGGTTGCCAGACGTCATCGCCTCCAACGATGTGGGACCGCCGCGCCGGCAAAGTGTCCAAGCCATTCCTCTTCAACATCGGGCTCCTGTGCTCAAAGACCTTCGACGATGCCATCTTCACGGAACTCTTCGAGGCCAAGTACGGACTGGCCAAACAAGACATGGTGAAGATGAACATCAAGGGAGCGTTCCAGATCTGGATGAAGGACGGCTCCTTCCACGAGATCGATCTCAAGGAATGCCACCAGTGGACCCGTAAGGGGTGCACCCAATGCCCCGATTTCGCCGCAGAACACGCTGACGTATCAACGGGTGGCATCGGCGAGGACAACGACTGGACCCTCACAATCGTGCGGACCGACCTCGGTGTCGAGGTCATCAACCGCATGATCGCTGACGGTTCGATCATCTCTCGCCCTGCCCAAGAGGATGAGAAGGCAATGAAACTGCTTCGCATGCTCTCGATCGTCAGTCGGCGTCGGTGGCCAAAAGATGCCGACCCGGCACCTGCGATTGGGGTACCACCACCGAAGAAGAAGGCTGCAGCCCCGGCTCCGACACCCGCTGGCTGACCGAGCGGGTTCACCGCTCAGCGCGTCAGCCGCCGAGGCACTCGCCGAGGGTGGCGCTGAAACCGTCGAGAACCATCGGGTCGTCGCTGGAAGCGATCGCCTCAACCTCGAGTTCGGTCATCGCTTCGACCTTGGCCGTCATGCAGTCCTTGACGGAATCGGGCTGATCAAGGGTGGCGATCATCTCAAGGGCGACCAATCGCGCCGGCGGCGGATTCGAACAGCCCGCGGCACCAACCGCACCGACGAGAACGGCTACAGCGGTGATGACGAGACGAGACCTCACGATCATCGGAGGTTATCGGCGATCGACACCGCCCGGCCGAGAACGTCGTCAAGCATCTGCTCAGTCAGGCGCCCAGTGAAGGTGTTCTGTTGACTTGGATGGAACGAACAGAGCAGCGTCGGGTGACCCTCCCCTGCCGCCACCTCCACCCCGTGACCGAATCGGGGCCGAGGCCGCACCCCGAAATGTCGGCATGCGGCCTCGTAACCAAAGGCCCCAAGACAAACGACCACCGAACAGTGCTCAAGAAGTTCGAACTCACGTTGGAGGAATCCGGAGCAGGCGTCGCGTTCATCGGTGGCTGGCTTATTGGCAGGGGGCGCACACCGAACGGCTGCCGTCACCCAAGCACCATTCAGCCTCAGTCCGTCATCGATGTCCTCCGACCTCGCTTGGTTGGCCAGTCCAACCCGATGCATCGACCGGAACAACCAATCACCGCTGCGGTCTCCGGTGAACACCCGCCCGGTTCTATTTGCACCATGAGCTGCCGGAGCTAGGCCGAGGACCACAATCCGAGCATCGGGATCACCGAAGCCGGTAATCGGCTTCCCCCAGTACTCCTGGTCGCGGTAGGCCGCTCGTCGCTCCCGGGCGACCTGTTCACGCCATTCCACCAGCCGCGGGCAACGGCGGCAGGCGACGATCTCATGGGCCAACGCGTCAAACGACGCCCGCCGGGCTGGATCCTCGCCGATGCATGCCATCGATAGGGACAGTAGGTTGGCATCTCAATGGCAGCGAAGTCCT
>JBDQKN010000082.1:0-8217 GCA_040263235.1 Ilumatobacteraceae bacterium | reverse complement strand
GAGCCCGGCACTGGCTCGACCATCGACGGACCGGTCCGCGCCGGCTTGAGATTCGCGCTCGACGCAAGGCCGATACCGCCCGATACCGCTCCACCGAGGTCGGTGAGGATGTCACCGAAAAGGTTGTCGGTTACTACAACGTCGTACCGGTGGGGATCCTGAACGAAGTAGATGCACGCGGCGTCGACGTGGTTGTACGCAGTCTCGATCGACGGATACTCGGCGGCTACCTCATTGAAGGTTCGTTCCCAGAGATCGCCAGCAAACGTCAGCACGTTCGTCTTGTGCACGAGCGTCACATGGCGGCGGTCTCTGGAGGCGGCGAGATCGAAGGCATAACGAACACATCGCTCGACGCCCATTCGCGTGTTGACCGACCCTTGGGTGGCGACCTCGTTGGCTGTCCCGCGACGCAACACGCCACCTTCACCAACGTATGGCCCTTCGGTGTTCTCGCGAATGACGACGAAATCATGGGGGCGCGAGTGTCCAGGCGCAGTGCCCACAAACGGACGCTGATTCACATAGAGGTCAAGATCGAATCTCATCTTGAGCAGGAGCCCCCGTTCGATGACCCCGGGTTGCACACGCGGATCGCCCACGGCGCCAAGGAGGATCGCGTCAAAGTCGCGAAGTTCATCAAGAACGCCATCAGAGAGGATCTCTCCATCTCGAAGGTACCGGGCCCCACCAAGGTCAAAATCGGTCGTGTCGACGGCGACACCTGCCGCCCTCACCACTTTGAGTGCCTCAGCCGTGACCTCCGGGCCGATCCCGTCTCCCCCGATAACTGCGATTCGATACGACATGGACGGGGAGGTTAGGGCCTGGGTGCGATCACTCGCACGGGGAGAACCGGCCCGGGCCTACGAGATAGCCTGCGGCGCCATGTCGACCCACAACCTGTCACGGGCCGCGTACGAGCGTCTCACGGCCGAACTCGAGGATCTGACCACCCGTGGACGAATCGAGGTGGCCGAGGAAATCGAGTTGGCCCGCGCCGAAGGCGACCTCAAGGAAAACGCTGGGTATCACGCCGCCAAGGACAAACAGGGACACATGGAGGGACGGATTCGCCAGCTCGAGCACCTACTCGAGAACGCTGAGGTGGTCGAGGAAGGCGCTCAGACCGTCTACACCATGATCTATGCCGGAGATTCACCTGACGAGGCCGAGCGGTATGTCGTTGGATCGCAGGAAGAACGGGCTGGACTCCCCGATGACGTGACGATCGTCGGGCCGGCCTCACCGCTCGGAACCGCACTTCAGGGGATGACCAAACCGGGAACATTGGAATACGAGGGCCCTGCTGGCCTGTTGACAGTGGAGATCCTCACAATCGAGGAGATCTGATCGGAGTACCGCCCTGAGCACCGTTGACATCGCCCCCGAGAAGTCGACGAATGAGGGCGTCTCCGATGCCCCTCCTCTTCCGCCGTCCTCACTGATCGAACTTGCTGGGCTCGGCGAGATCGAGGTTCGAGAACTCTCGGGCCCCAGGTCGGCACCGACGATCATGTTGATCCACGGGTGGACAGCTTCTGCCGATATCAACTTCTTCACTGCGTATGAGTCGCTTGGGGAACGCTTCCGGGTGATCGCGTTCGACCAGCGAGGGCACGGATCAGGGCTACGAAGTCGCCGAGGTGTTCGCCTCGAAGACTGCGCCGACGATGTGGCCCGAGTAGCAACGGCGATGGGCGTCGACCGATTCATTCCAGTGGGCTACTCAATGGGCGGGGCAATCGCCCAACTCACCTGGAGGAGACACCGTGAGCGTGTCAGCGGTCTCGTCCTTGCAGCTACCGCACCTCACTTCGCTGAACGCCGAGACGAACGTCTCAGCTTTCTGGGGTTGACTGGATTGGCCGCTCTCGCCCGGGTCACGCCCGGCCAAGCCCGGGACCGAATCAGCGAGCAGGTGTTCCTCCAACGCAAGACCCAGACCTGGGGATCGTGGGCCGTCGCCCAAGCCGCTCGGCATGACTGGAGAATGGTGCTCGAGGCAGGTCGAGCTCTCGGCGGATTTTCATCTCTCGACTGGTTGAGCGAGATCGACGTTCCGACAGCCGTCATCACCACGATGAGCGATCCAGTTGTCCCACTCCGACGTCAAGTACGCCTCTTCGAAGAAATCCCGCACTCGGCTGCCTTTCGGGTGGAGGGTGAACACGACGCGATCGTTGCTCGGGCGGAACGATTTGTGCCAACTCTCGTTCGAGCGATCGACCACGTGGTCGAGAACGCCGTCTGATGCCAGATCGTTCCCCGACCGCAGGTCGTTCCTGGGCCGGCCGCAGCGCGCGTGTGGCTCGACTCGGAACCAAGGTCGGCGGTGGCATCGCGGTGACTGCTGCGAGGAAGGTGTTCGCGAGCGCCGAGCGCCGAATAGAGCTCGATGAAGCGCGGCAGTTGACGACGGCCCGGCAAGTAGCCGATGAGCTCGGGCAGATGAAGGGTGCCTTGATGAAGCTTGGCCAGATGGCGTCATACCTCGATGACGCTCTTCCTGAGCCGCTTCGACTTGCGCTTGCGACGCTTCAACGGCAGGCGCCCCCAATGTCGGCTTCTCTCGCAGCCGAAGTGATTAGGCAGGAACTCGGCGCCGAACCCGATCAGATCTTCATCGATTGGGACCCTGCCCCCATCGCAGCGGCATCGATTGGCCAAGTTCACCGCGCCATCGCTCTCGATCCCGCAACCGGACGCGAGATCGCCGTTGCCGTCAAAGTGCAGTACCCGGGCGTCGGCGATGCGATCGCGGCAGACCTGCGCAATGCAGGCATTCTCGGCACGGTCCTCCGCCAAGGTTTCGGAGGTCTCGACCCAAGCGAGATGGTTGCCGAGATCAAGGAACGTCTCACCGAGGAACTCGACTACCGGCGCGAGGCAGCGAACCAGCGGCGATTCGCCGAGTTCTACCGAGGGCATCCGTTCGTATCTGTTCCTGAGGTGATCGATTCATTCAGTACCTCTCGTGTGCTGACCACTGAACTCGTCGATGGCCACGACTGGACGTGGCTGCGCGACCAGGACCAATCCGAGCGGGATGCAGCCGCCGAGACGCTCTTTCGATTCGTATTTCGGAGCTTGTACACCATGCGGTCGTTCAATGGCGATCCGCACCCAGGGAACTATTTGTTCCACGGTGGAGGCCGAGTCACCTTCCTCGACTTCGGTCTGGTCAAGGATTTCACCAGCGCCGAAATGGCAACCTTCGAGACCATGGTTCGACTTGCTGCCGTGGAGCATGACATCCCGGGCTTCCGTGCCGTTCTTGAGGACGCCGGCATGCTTCATCGTGACGCACCTGTCGAGACGGTCGAGGTGGGCACCTATTTCTCGCGGTTCTATGAGCCGATCTCTACCGACCGCGAGATGATCTGGGACCCGGCCTACGCCTCGGGAATCGTCAGGCACACGTTCGACCGCAGCAGTCCGATCGCACAGTACGCAACCGTTCCGAGGGCCTTTGTGTTCATCCAACGGATCAACCTTGGCCTCTACGCCCTGCTCGGCGACCTCGGGGCCATCGGTAACTACCGACGGATCGCCGAAGAGCTCTGGCCCTTCGCGCAACGTGAACCGAGTACCGCTGCCGGCGCGCTCGAAGCCGAATGGCTTGCAGAACGTTCGCGTGCGGCCCTCTGAGGCAGACCCACTGGTACCGTCGCCAACATGATCCCTCGCCCTGTTGTTGCCATCGCGCTCGGAGCCCTGACCATTGCCGCCTGCAGCGGATCGGATCAGGCCGCACAGACCACGAACGAAGTCACCGAAGTGAGTCTCGAACCACTGGCAGAGGAAACGACAACCACCACCCTGCCAGTTCCCCGACCTGAGGTCGACCCGCCGACCGAATATCCGACAACCCTTGTGGTCACCGACCTCATGGACGGCGAAGGTCCAGCTGCTGAATCTGGGGACACCATCTGGGTTGATTACACAGGGATCCTGTCCGAGAACGGCTCAATGTTCGACAACAGCTACGACCGGGGTGAGCCGATTGCCTTCACCATCGGGACCGGGGCGGTGATCGACGGCTGGGATCAAGGACTGGTCGGTGCGCGACCGGGAATGCAACGGCGTCTCGACATACCTGGCGACCTCGCCTACGGCGACGACCCTCCCCCCGGATCGAGTATCGGTCCGGGATCTGCGCTCACGTTCATGGTCGAGGTTCGCGCCGTCGTTTCACCCTCGGCAGCCGAGGACACTCCTGAGATCGACCCAGCAGATCATCCGGTGGGAGAGGCCCTCGGCATCGCCGACATCACGGTCGGGGCGGGGCATGTAGTCGTTGAGGGCGATACCGCAATCGCCCACACCGTGATCGTTGATGCCGCCACCGGCGAGGCCCTCTTCAACACCTGGTCTGAAGGGCAGCCCCTCCTCATCGAGGTGACGCCGGGTTACACCATCGACGGGCTCTACGAGGGACTTCTCGGGATGGCGGTTGGTGGGCTCCGCGTCCTATCGATTCCATCTGACCTCGCCTTTGGAAGTGAGGGTGCTGAAGCCATCGGTCTCGGCCCTGACGCTCCGGTAATCCTCGTAGTCGAACTGGCCGGCGCCTACTGACCTCCTCTCGGAGTGACGGGCCCCATTCGGCCCGACCGAGGCCCTCAGGTAGATTCCAGAGAGGCGTTCAACGCCGATGACACGACCGAGCGGAACGGATAGATGAGCGACACCACAGCCAACGACCGACCAATGACATTGCCGGAGAAGATCTGGCGTCGCCATCTGGTTGCCTCAACCCCAGGCGAAGCTGATCTTCTCTACATCGATCTCCACCTCATCCACGAGGTCACCAGCCCGCAGGCCTTCGACGGCCTTCGTATGAGCGGCCGCTCAGTGCGCAGACCCGAACTCACCGTGGCAACAGAAGATCACAACGTCCCAACTGCCGACATCGACCAGCCCATTGCCGATCCGGTCTCGGCAAAGCAGGTGGACACGCTCCGGGCGAATGCCGCAGAGTTTGGTATCACCAACTTCCCGATGGGCGACGCCGATCAGGGCATCGTTCATGTGATCGGACCCGAGCAAGGCCGCACCCTGCCTGGCATGACCATCGTCTGCGGTGACAGCCACACCGCAACACACGGCGCATTTGGTGCCCTTGCCTTCGGGATCGGCACCAGCGAGGTTGAGCATGTCTTCGCCACGCAGACCCTGCCCCAAACCCGACCCCGGTGGATGTCGGTCAGCGTCGAAGGTGAACTCAAGCCGGGGGTGACCGCAAAGGACGTAGTTCTCGCAATCATCGGGACAATCGGCACCGGAGGAGGCATCGGTCATGTCGTCGAGTACCGCGGATCGGCAATTCGGTCGCTCTCGATGGAAGGACGAATGACCGTCTGCAACATGTCGATCGAGGCAGGAGCAAAGGCAGGGCTCATCGCCCCCGACAACACCACGTTCGAGTATTTGGCTGGCCGCGATCACGCCCCAAGCGGTGATCAGTGGGAAGCCGCGGTGGCTGACTGGCGCACTCTGCAGACCGATGACGGCGCCGAATGGGACTCTGAGGTTGTGATCGACGCATCGACGATCCAACCTCAAGTGACCTGGGGAACGAACCCCGCGCAGGTCATCGCCATCGACGGCACCATCCCATCACCTGAGGACTACGACGACCTGACCACACGGGAGACAGTTTCCCGAGCGCTCGACTACATGGGTCTGACGCCGGGCACGCCAATGCGCGATGTCACCGTCGACACGGTGTTCATCGGATCCTGCACCAACAGTCGAATTGAGGATCTACGGGCGGCTGCCGCCGTCCTCGAAGGTCGACAAGTCACGGTGCCAAGAGTCATGGTCGTCCCCGGTTCACACCGAGTGAAAGCCGCTGCCGAGGCAGAAGGCCTTCACGAGGTATTCCGAGCTGCTGGTGCCGACTGGCGCGAACCTGGTTGTTCAATGTGCCTCGCCATGAACCCCGACAAGTTGGCGCCGGGTGAGCGCGCCGCCAGCACGTCAAATCGCAACTTTGAAGGCCGGCAGGGCCGCGGCGGTCGAACACATCTCGTCTCCCCCGCCGTTGCCGCTGCAACCGCTGTCGCCGGCCACTTCGCACTTCCGGAGGATCTGTCATGAAAGCCGTCCGTGTCATTACCGGAACCGGGGTCCCGCTGCGTCGGAGCGATGTCGATACCGACCAGATCATCCCCGCAGAGTGGCTCAAGCGAGTCGAGCGCACCGGATTCGAGAAAGGACTTTTCTCGACCTGGAGGGATGACCCTGAGTTCATTCTGAACGATCAACGCTTTGCAGGTGCCAGCATCCTTGTCGCCGGCCCGGCCTTCGGCGTTGGATCGAGCCGCGAACATGCGGTCTGGGCCATTCAACAAGCTGGCTTCGACGCCGTTATCGCCCCGAGCTTTTCTGACATCTTCAGGAATAACTGCACCAAGAACGGCCTCGTGCCAGCAGTTGTTCCCTCGCCGGTGGTCGAACGAATCTGGCAGGCCATCGAGGCCGACCCCGAGACATCCCTGGTCGTCGACATGGAGCGACTGCGAATTGAGGTGCCGGCGGCTGAGATCAATGAGCCATTCCCAATGGATGCACCCACCCAGCATCGGTTCCTTGAGGGACTCGACGACATCGGTCTCACCATGGCTCACGCAACAGCGATCGACGACTACGAATCGCGTCGTCCCACGTGGATGCCGGCCTGAGGCCTCAGCCTCACCGACACGTCCACGCAGCGTCGATCCGTCGAGCGCCACCATCGGTACCGGTGATCACACCGCCGCTACCCAGACGCATCACCTCGACGGTTGAGAACCGAATTCCGCCTCCTGGCACCGTGAGAGTCACCGACCCGATGCCTGTGGCCCCGTCGGCCAGATCATCGACGGTTTCCACCGTGGCCGCTACGAGTCCGCCAGCAGGCTCCTCTGCCTCCTCGATTCGAAGAGCCTCTCCTGCAGATCCAACTGATGGGCACCAACTACTGGCTCCAGATCGGGCACCAAGGGTGCGAATCACACCGGTTGACTCGTCGATCAACCGAACCGAAACCTCTGCCAGATAGTCCTCATTGCCTCCACGAGGGGTGCCCTCACATGAATACGAGCCCGACACGACGTTCCCGTCGATCGTTGTTCCAGACCATGTCCCCGAGGTGCCGTCGCTCGACGCCGCTACACCTCCGACGGCATCGATGACTCCGCCAGACCCGTCGTCGATACGGATCCGTACTTCCTGAGACGACTTCGATCTCGGGTCGACCTCTGTGCCAGCAATTCTCACGGCGGCTTGACCAACACCTTCGGCCACCACCACCTCAAAGGGAAGCCAGCTCGGGCCCTCGATGGCAGAACAAGAAGCAAATCTGCCGAAGAGCGACAATGAATCTGCCGAGGATGCTGCTGGACTCACGCTCAGATCGAGCACCAGGTCGAGTTCGGGAGCCCGGACAGCAACACTGACCGAATCGGATAGGCCGTATCGATCGGCTGCCGAAACCTCCTCAACGGGTGACGGCGAGACGGCAGCCGCCTCGGCCTTCGGAACAACGACCACCGTTGTCGTCGAGGTCAAGTCCTCTGGCGGAGACCCACAGGCGGCCACGAGAAGCCCAACAACTCCTGCGAGAACGAGCCGTGACATCAGGCCAACCTAGATCGATTGGCAGTCAACCGTCGTTCAGCCCGGGCTAGCCCCTGTCGTCGAAGCATCAGCCTCGAAACTCGGAAGATCGAGCAACCGTGCATCATTCGAGAACACTTCGATTGGCTTCTCGGTGGGCAACCGAAGCAGACGCTGCAGAACGCGCATTTGGGTGTGCTGGTTGTATTCGACAAATGTGACCGCCCAACCATCGCGACCGGCGCGAGCCGTACGCCCTGATCGGTGCAGATAATCCTTCACGTCACCAGCAGGGTCGTAATGGATGACAGCGCCGATGTCGTCAATATCGATGCCTCGGGCTGCGACGTCGGTGGCCACGAGAACATTGAGCTTTCCCTCTGCAAATCTTTGCAGTGCTCGCTCGCGAGCCGGTTGGGAGAGATCGCCGTGAATAGCTGCCGCATTCACTCCGAGATCGACCAGCGCTGACTCCACCTTGTCACAGAGCCGTTTGGTCTGGCAGAACACGACGACCTTCGGGATCGCACGGCTGATCGAACCCACGACGCGCGCCCTGTCCATGTGGTGTACCGCAAGAAACAGGTGGTGCATGGTGCCGACCGTGTCGGT